>JBBIVG010000022.1:0-19738 GCA_037439865.1 Nevskiaceae bacterium | reverse complement strand
GCGCTCGGCGGCCGACGGTTCGCCGCCCAGGACCTTCATGACGAACACTGCGCGCCCGCCGGTCGCGAAACTCGTCTTCGTCTCGGCCGCGAGCGCGGCGAACACGCGATCGTGGTCACCCGCGACCTGCGTGCTCATGGCATTGGTGGCCACCGTGAGCCCCTCGTGCCGGTTCAGCCGCTCGATGAAGTCGAGGATCGGCGGGACGTAGTCCGCGTCGAGCGGGTACAGGCTGATGTCGACGGCGATGCGCATGATTCACTCCTTCAAAAGCGCGCGTGCTGCTCGTGTCGGCGGCGAGGTACTCTTCCGCGGGCCGTGCGCGACATGGATGTCGCGCCCGGAGCCTCCAGGGATGGATTTACGGCGTCCCGGGAAAGGTATCTCCGGTCCCGAAGCGCGATGGCTGACCGAACGCGCGGTGGCGAACCTGCGGCGTCAGCGCTGCGCCGGCTTGTGCAGGCGACTGTTCCAGTAGCCGTACACGAAATACACGGCGGCGCCGACGATCGACCAGATCACCAGCCGGATCCACGTGTCCTTCGGCAACGCGAGCGTGAGCCCGAGGCACACGATCACGCCGGCCGTGCAGGTGAGTGGCGCGTAGGGCACGCGAAACGGTCGCGGCGCTTCCGGCATCGTCCTGCGCAGCACGAGCACGCCGATGCACACCGCCGTGAAGGCGAGGAGGATGCCGATCGACACGAGTTCGCCGAGCACGTCGATCGGGAACACGCCGGCGAAGAACGTCGCGAGCAGCCCCGTGATGATCGTCGCTACCGAAGGCGTGTGGTACGTCGGGTGCACCTTCTGCATCGACGGCGGCAACAGGCCGTCGCGGGCCATCGCCATGAAGATGCGCGGCTGGCCAAGGATCGACATCAGGATGACCGAGGTCATGCCGATGATCGCGCCGATCTTCACCGGCAGCCCGAGCCACCTCAGGTTCGGGTGCGCGTCGAGGGCGACGGCCACCGGCGCCGCCACGTCGAGCTGGCGCCAGTCAACCATGCCGGTCATCACCGCCGCCATGCCGACGTACAGCACGGTCGAAATCACCAGCGCGCCGATGATGCCGAGCGGCACGTCGCGCTGCGGATTGCGCGCCTCCTGCGCCGTGGTGGCGGCCGTGTCGAAGCCGATGTAGGCGAAGTAGATGATCGCCGCGCCCTGCATGACGCCGCTCAGGCCGAAATGCCCGAACTCACCGCCGTTCGGCGGCAGGTACGGATGCCACAGCGAAGTGTCCACGAACGAGATGCCGACGACGATGAACAGCACGATGATCGCGACCTTGATGACCACCATCACGTTGTTCAGGCTCGCCGACTGCCGGATCCCGATGTAGCAGAGCCACGTCAGCGCGACGACGATCAGTACGGCCGGCAGGTTCACGATCGCCCCGGTTGCAGCGAGGGTGTGCTCGGCGGTCTTGCCGACCGGCGCGTTCGTCAGCGCGGCCGGCAAGTGGATGCCGACTTCCTCGAGCAGGTTCACCACGTAGCCGGACCACCCGACGGCGACGGTTGCCGCCGACATCATGTACTCGAGCGCGAGGTTCCAGCCCACGAACCACGCGACCCCCTCGCCGAGCGTGGCGTACGTGTAGCTGTAGGCGCTGCCGGCGACGGGGATGAGCGCCGCGAGTTCCGCATAGCAGATGGCCGCGAGTCCGCAGCCGAAGGCGGCGACGAGGAAGGCGAGGGTAACCGCTGGTCCTGTGTGCTCCGCGGCCACCGTGCCCGTGAGCACGAATACCCCGCTGCCGATCATGGATCCGAGGCCGATGGACGTCAGCGTCCGGGCGCTCAGGACCCGGTTGAGCCGGGGGCCGGACTCGACCTCCTGGATGATCGTGGCGACCGACTTGCGGGCCGCAAGCTGTTTCAGCACTGAGGAGACTCCCCCCGTTCTTCGAGTCGCGCCAGTCTCTCACAGGCCCGCGGCCGTCGGCAGCCCTCGTCGCCGGCTGCCGTATCATGCGCGTCATGCCCGACCGTCCCGACGAACCAGGCGAATGGAGCCCGCCGCGGCCGATCCCGGAGACCTATTGGCTGGTCCCCGGGCGCCTGCTCGTCGGCGAGTACCCGGGGTCGTCGTCGCGCGCCGAGGCAATGGAGCGACTGCGCCGGTTTCTGCTGGCGGGTGTCACGTGCTTCGTGGACCTGACGGAGCCGCGCGAACTGCCTTCGTACGAGGCGCTGCTGCCGTTCTCGAACCCGGACGGCCGCCGGGTCGAGTACCTGCGAGAACCAATCCCGGACCACGGTATCCCGCAAAGCCCGGAGGTCATGCAGCGCGTGCTGGCCACGATCGATGACGCACTGGCCGCGGGGCACGTCGTGTACCTGCATTGCCGCGCAGGCATCGGGCGCAGCGCCACGGTGGCCGGTTGCTGGCTGGCCAGTCGCCCGGCGCGGGCCGCCGACGCGCTGGACGAACTGCAGCGGCAATGGCAGCACTGCGCCAAGGCCGCCGTCTGGGCTGCCGTGCCGGAAACGGACGCGCAGGTCGAATACATTCGCAGGTGGGCCCCATTGCGACCCGGTCGATCGGCATTGCGCGTCCCGGCCGGACGGCTCGAACTGCACGAGCGGGCACGGGGCGCCCTGCTCGGACTTGCGGCGGCGGATGCCGCGGGGTCCGCAGCGGATACGGGTGGGTCGATTGCGGGACACTGGACACAGCACACGGCCCTCGCGCTGTGTCTCGCGGAGAGCCTGCTCGAGCGCGGGCGGTTCGACGCGCGCGACCAGATCGAGCGTTACCTGCACTGCCAGCGCGACGGGCATCTCACGGCGACGGGGCGTCCTTCGGACGTTACGCCCGACGTCGCCAAGGCGCTTGCGACCTACCAGTGGCGCGGACTGCCGACCGCGGGATCGCACGATCCGCATGACCGCAGCACGGCGAGCCTGCCGAGGGTCGTGGCCGCGGTCCTTTACTCGCTGGCCGACCCGGCGGCCGCCGTGCACCTCGCGGGTGAATGCGCACGCACGACGCACCAGTCGCCGTTCGTGATCGACGCGTGCCGCTATTACGGGGCCATGCTCGTGGGGGCGTTCCGGGGCGCAGCACCGTCCACGGTGCTCGGCGCCATGTTTGAGCCGGTGCCCGGGCTGTGGGCCGCGCGACCGCTGAAGCCGGCAGTCACGGCCATGGCGCGCGAAGTGGACCTGGCCGCGCCCGGCCCGAATTCCAGGAAGCCACACGGGGCGGACGTGCTCGACGCGGTGGCGCGGGCGAGGGCAGCCGCCGGCGCTGCAACCGACTTCGACGACGCCGTGCACCGCGCCCGTGCCGCGGCGGTCGAGCCTGGGCTCGAAACGGCATTGGCAGGAACCCTGATGGGCGCGCTCTACGGCGTGGAGTCGATACCGCCGGCGCGCCGCGAAGGTCTTGCCCGAGTCGATCTTCTCGAGTCGTTCGCGTCCCGACTCTGCGAGGGGCGCGCCGGAGCTTCGACGACGACTGCGTCCGGAGCGCGCGAACCGTGAGGCCGCGCCCCGGCCATCGACCCACCCGCCGGGGTCCTCGACGTGCCCCCAAGCGCGAGCCTGCGTGGACGCGACTCGATGACGACGCGCTGCTCGACAAGCGCTTCTGCGACCTGCGGCACACGCTGGCCGACTCGCGCCTCGAGCACAGTGTCTGGCGCCTGTACGACGAGCTGGCCCGCAAGGGGATCCGCTTCCGGCCCCATTTCTGGCTCTCGGAGGAGTGGTTCTCGCCGGACGGCGTGCCGGGCATCGCGATCCCGTTCTACCTCGCCCACCCGCGCCTGATGCGCCTCGAGCGCCGCTACATGCACGAGGTCGAAGGCGGCAACGACAAGTGGCTGATGCGCATCCTGCGCCACGAGACCGGGCACGCGATCGACACCGCCTTCGGCCTGCGGCGTCGAAAGGATTGGCGCGAGACCTTCGGCAAGGCATCGCGGCGCTATCCCACGCGATACTCGCCCCGGCCGACCAGCCGGAATTTCGTGCTGCACCTCGGCCACTGGTACGCGCAGAGCCATCCCACCGAGGATTTCGCCGAGACCTTCGCAGTCTGGCTGCCGCCGCGCTCGCGCTGGCGCAGCCAGTACGAGGGCTGGCCGGCGCTCGACAAGCTGGAATACGTGGACCGGACGATGCGCGAACTCGAAGGGCGACGCGCGGTCCGTCTGGCCCGCGATACGGTCGAGCCGCTGGCGGGAAACCAGCGCACATTGCGCGAGCACTATCGGCGCAAGCAGGCGCGCTACGAGATCGACCTCGCGCGCTCCTACGACCGCCGGCTGCTTCGCGTGTTCGGTCGACGCGAGGACCATCCGCGCGGTCCGGCCGCAAGCCGTTTCCTGCGCGAGGTGCGGCCGCAGCTGCGCCGGCTGCTGATCCGCCGCGCGCGCATGCACCCGTATCTCGTGAACCACGTGATGCGCACCGCCACCCAGCGGGCGCGGGTGCTCGACTTGAGGCTCAAGGGAAGCCAGCGCAAGGCCAAGCGTGACGTACTCGGGATGCTCGAGCGGATCTTGCTGGACATGTTGCTGCGGGACCGGGAGAACTACGCACTATGAAGAAGCAGCGGGTGCTCGTGCTCGTGCACGAGACGCTGGTGCCGCCGGACGATTCGAGCGGCTACACCGAGCAGGAGATCGACGAGTGGCGCACCGAGTACGACGTGACCACGTCACTGCGCGCCATGGGGCACGAGGTCAAGGTGCTTGGCCTCGGCAACAACCTCGCGGACCTCCGCAGCGCGATCACCGACTGGAAGCCGGACATCGCGTTCAACCTGCTCGAGGAGTTCCAGGGCATCGTCACCCACGACCAGTACGTGGTCGCGTTCCTCGAACTGATGCGCATGCCGTACACGGGCTGCAACCCGCGCGGGATGATGATCTCGCGCGACAAGGTGCTGTCGAAGCAGATCCTGGCCTACCACCGCATCCCGACGGCGCGTTTCGCGCTGCTGCCGCGCAATCGCCGCTACCGCGAGCCGCGGCGGCTCAAGTTCCCGCTGTTCGTGAAATCCGCGACCGAGGACGCGTCGCTCGGAATCTCGCAGGCCTCGATCGTGCACGACGGCCAGAAGCTCCGCGAGCGCGTCGAGTTCATCCACGAGCAGACGAACTCGGATGCGCTGGTCGAGGAGTACATCGAGGGCCGCGAGATCTACGTCGGCGTACTGGGCAACGACCGGCTGACGACGTTCCCGCTCTGGGAGCTCAACTTCGGCACCTTGCCGGAGGTGATGGCAGGCATCGCCACGCGCAAGGTGAAGTGGGACCGCAAGTATCAGAAGAAGCACGGCATCGGCACGGGGCCGGCGCTGGAACTGCCCGAAGGCATGCAGCAGCGCGTCGCCCAGCTCGCGCGCCGCATCTATCGGGCGCTGTTCCTGAGCGGCTACGCGCGCATCGACCTCCGGGTCCGGGAGGACGGCAGCGTCTTCGTGCTGGAGGCGAACGCCAATCCGAACCTCGCGCAGATCGAGGACTTCGCGACGTCGGCGCTCGCGGCGAGCGTCGGCTACGACGAGCTGCTCGAGAGGATCATGAAGATCGGGACGGCCTATCAGGCGGCGTGGCGGCAAGCCTGAGGTAGCGGTGGCGCGGCGGCGGGTTGCCTGCAGACTGGCAGCGCAGCTAGGCTGCGCCAGCTTGAGCGTGCGGGAGTGCAGGACGATGGCGGGAGCGGGAACACGGCGGCGGTTCAAGGCCGGCGCGATGGCGGCAGGCCTGGCTGTCCTGTGGTCTGCGTTTGCGACCGCGGGTGCCGCCGACGCGAGCGGCGGACCGGAGGCCGCCGCGGTGGAGCACGAAGTCGCGCCAGCGGACCTGGTGATCGCAAATCGCCACATCTACACGATGCGGGCGGAAGTGTACGGGTCCAGCCCGGGCGAACGCGCCGAGGTCGCCGAGGGACGAATCCACGAACTGGCCGGCAAGGGCGGCCCGCTGGTCGTGAGCACGCGGGCGCTTCCGGAAGGCACCGCGGTCATGGTGGACGGAAAGGTCGTCTTCCGCGTCCTGCAGGCGGACGTTGCCGTGGACACGGACGAGACGCCGGCCGGCATCGCGGCAGATGCCGTCCGCAACCTGCAGCTGGCGCTCGACGAAATCCGTGAAGCTCGTGACGCTCGCGCGCTGCTGCCCGCCATCGGCTACTCGCTGCTCGCCACGGTCCTGCTCGTCGGAGCACTTTGGGCGCTGTACCGCGGGTACCGCTGGGCGGTCCAGCGTACGCATGCCTTTGTCGAAAAGCGCTTCGCGACCAAGCTGCCGGGCTGGGCAGGGCACGCGCTGGGGGAGGCCGTGGTCGCGGGGCTCTTCACGCTGCCCGTGAAGCTCGCCTCGATCCTGTTCGTCGCGCTGTCGCTCTACCAGTGGGTCGGATTCGTGCTGAGCCGGTTCCCGTACACCCGGCCCTGGGGCGAGGCGCTGGCGGACAACATGCTGCAGGCGCTCGGCAGCTTTGGCGAGGCGATCCTCAAGGCGGTGCCCGGACTGCTCTTCGTCGTGCTGATCATCGCCCTGACACGCATCGTGGTGCGCACGGTACGCGCGTTCTTCGACGGCGTGCAGCAAGGGCGCATCGCGCTGGGCCTCGTCGACGAGACGACCGCGCGGCCGACCGGGCAGCTGTTCATCACGGGCATCTGGATCCTGGCGCTGGTCGCGGCCTATCCCTACATCCCCGGCAGCGGCAGCGAGGCCTTCAAGGGGATCGGCGTGTTCGTCGGCCTGATGATGTCGATCGGCGCGTCCGGCGTCGTGAACCAGGCGGTGAGCGGGCTCATGCTCATGTACACGAAGGCGCTCCGCCAGGGCGAATTCGTGAAGATCGGCGAGACGGAGGGCACGGTGCTGTCGGTCGGGTTCGTGACCACGCGTATCGAGACACTGCGGCACGAGGAGGTCAACATCCCGAACGCGATCATCGTGAGCAGCGTGACGCGCAACTACTCCCGCCTCGCCGGGGCGGGAGGCCTGTGGCTCGCGACGACGGTGACGATCGGCTACGACACGCCGTGGCGACAGGTGCAGCGACTCCTGGAGCTCGCGGCGGACCGGACCGAAGGGGCCTCCAGGGACCCCGCCCCGCGCGTGCGCCAGACGGCGCTGCAGGACTTCTACGTCGAGTACACGCTGCTCGTGAACGTGGCGGACCCGCTGCAGCGGGTCGTCGTGCTCGACCGGCTGCACGCCAACATCCAGGATGCGTTCAACGAGTTCGGCGTGCAGATCATGTCGCCCAATTACGAGGCGGATCCGGAGACACCGAAGGTCGTGCCGCGGGAGAAGTGGTTCGAGCCGCCCGCGACCCGCTGACCGCGGTTCAGAGCGTGTGCCCCGTCTTCTGGACGTGGTTGCGCTCGTAGCTCGACTGGCAGTCGAAGCAGCGGCTCGCGAAGGGCGTGAGCTGCAGGCGCCGGAACTCGATCGGCATGCCGCAGTGCTCGCAGACGCCGTAGGCGCCTTCCGCCATGCGCAGCTGCGCCGCCTCGATCGCGCGCAGCTCGTCGAGGTCGCGGTCGATCTCCGCGAGGTTGACGTCCACCATCAGGTCGGCGAACGACTCGTCCTCGAGGTCCCGCACCTCGTTCGCGATCTGCACGTACTGCTCGTGGTCGCTCTTGAGCAGTGTCTGCCGTATTTCCTCGCGCAACTGCCCGGCGCGGTCGCGCATCCTCGACTTCAGCTCTTCCAGCGTGCGTGGGTCGAGTTCGTGGCTCATGCGGGTCTCCCCGGGGCGCGCACCGGAATGGGGTTCCATCCCTGGCCGCGTCCCGAAGCATTGCCCGTTGTTTTCCGCTCACCAATACGGGAATAGCGCAGGTCACGTCTCGGAAAGCTGTGGTCTGCCGCGGAACCGGCCGGTGGACCAACTGTCATAATTGGACACGACAATGCGGGCACCGCCGCGAGAGCGGCGGCTGTCGCCCGGTTTTCGAGGAGGAAGCGCACATGGAGGGGAAAAGGACCACGGCACGGCGCAGTCGCCGTACCGCGACGACGCGACCTGCCCCCGTCGCGGCCACTAAGCAACCGGCCAGGCCCAAGGCGGCCAAGTCAAAGGTGGGAAAGTCCGGGGAACGAGCCAGGACGGTGACTGTCGCCGCTGCCCCGACGTTCGAAAGGCAACGAATGGTAGAGATGGCCGCCTACTTCCGGGCCGAGAGCCGCGGTTTCGAGCCCGGTCGGGAGCTCGAGGACTGGTTCGTGGCGGAAGCGGAGATCGAGGCGCAGCTCGCGCCCGTTCCGCAGGGAAAGCCGGTGCGGCGTTCCCGCAAGCCGGCCGTGACCTGAGCGCTAGCGGGCGGGCAGACCGTCGAGGATGGTCACGTAGAACGTGCCCTTTCCCTCGCGCAGCTTCTTCGCCTCGGTGTACTCGGGCGAGGTCCAGAAGGCGCGCGCGTGTTCCCGGGACGGGAAACGGGCGATCACGATGCTGCGATTCTCGGGCTCGCCTTCGACCACTTCGACGAGTGGCGACGGCACGAGCGCGATGTACTCGCCCTGGTACTTGCGGTAGATCGGCGGCAGGGCGGCGTTGTAGGCCTTGAAGCCCTCGCGATCGGTCACGTGGCCCTGCACGAGCAGGTAGGCCGGTCGCCCGTTGGGTGTCGTGTCGGTCATCGAAGCGCGCTCCTCGAGTTCCTCGCTCGCGGGCAAGATTAGAGGATGGCACGAGGTTGACAAGGGCGGGAGGGCGGCGTAGCAAGGCGTCCTCATTCCGGGAGGCCGGCCCGTGGACCATGGACTCAAGTGCTGGAAATGCGGCGCCTCGCTCGCCGACTACACGCTGCCGCTGCGCCGCCTCGAGGAGTGCCGGGCCTGCCGGGCGGAGCTGCACGTCTGCCGCATGTGCGAGTTCTACGACACCACGGTTGCCAAGCATTGCCGCGAGCCGGTCGCGGACGAGGTCAAGGACAAGACCCGCGCGAATTTCTGCGATTACTTCCGCCCGACGCCAGCGGCTTACCGCCCGGGCGACCTGTCTGCCGTGGATCGTGCCCGAGCCGAGCTCGAGGCCTTGTTCGGCAGGAAGAGCTGATTCGCGACATCTTCCCGGCCTGTTTCAACCGCTTTCTGGAGTTTCTGAACCATGCGAATGCGCCGTTTCATGACCGCCGCGCTGGCCTGCATCGCCGCCTCGACCGCACTCTCAGGCGGCGCCAACGCGGAGACCACTCCCGTCACGAAACTCGTCCCCGCACGCCCGGACATCTATGCGCCGGTGACGCTCACGACCGACCTGTCGCGGCTGAGCGCGAAGGAGCGCGAGATGCTGGGGCTCTTCATCGACGCGGCGGTCGTCATGGACGACCTGTTCTGGAAGCAGGCCTATCCGGGTGACCGAGCCGCGTTTCTCGCCGGGCTCTCGGACCCGAAGGTGAAGCGCTTCGCCGAGATGAACTATGGGCCGTGGGACCGGCTCGAGGGCAATGCGCCGTTCGTGCCGGGCGTGGGCGCCCGCCCGCCGGGCGTCGGCTTCTATCCGCTCGACATGACCAAGGCGGAATTCGAGAAGGCCGACCTCGCGAAGAAGACCAGCGAGTACACGGTGCTGCGGCGGGACGCGAAGGGCGCGCTGGCGGTGGTGCCCTACAGCGCGGAGTGGCGCGAACCGCTCGGCCGCGCGTCGGGACTGCTCACGAAGGCCGCCGCGCTGGCCGAAGACCCGGCGCTCGCGAAATACCTCGACCTGCGTGCGAAGGCACTCGTGACGGACGACTACCGGCCGAGCGACGTCGCCTGGCTCGACATGAAGCAGAACCGCATCGACCTCGTCATCGGCCCGATCGAGACCTACGAGGACAAGCTCTACGGCTACAAGGCCGCCTTCGAGGCCTACGTACTCGTGAAGGACATGGAGTGGAGCAAGCGGCTGGCCCGCTATGCCGCGATGCTGCCGGACTTGCAGCGTGGCCTGCCGGTTCCCGAGGCCTACAAGGCCGAGAAGCCGGGCACCGACTCCGACCTCAACGCCTATGACGTCCTCTATTACGCCGGCGACTGCAACACCGGCGGCAAGACGATCGCCGTCAACCTGCCGAACGACGAGACCGTGCAGCTCGAGAAGGGCACGCGCCGCCTGCAGCTCAAGAACGCGATGCGCGCGAAGTTCGACAAGATCATGCTGCCGATCGCGGACGAGCTGATCGCGCCGGACCAGGTGAAGCACGTGACGTTCGACGCGTTCTTCGCGAACACGATGTTCCACGAGGTCGCGCACGGCCTCGGCATCAAGAACACGGTGAACGGCAAGGGCACCGTTCGCGACAACCTGAAGGAGCTCGCGTCCGGCATCGAGGAGGGCAAGGCGGACGTGCTCGGCCTCTACATGGTCACGAAGCTCCATGAAAAGGGCGAACTGTCGGGTTCGCTCGAGGACTACTACACGACTTTCCTCGCGGGGATCTTCCGCTCCGTCCGCTTCGGCTCGGCAGACGCGCACGGCGAGGCCAACATGATCCGCTTCAATTTCTTCGCCGACCGCGGCGCGTTCACGCGGGACGCGAAGGGCCGGTACCGCGTGGACATGGTGAAGATGCGCAAGGCCGTCGACGACCTGTCGGCGACTCTGCTCAAACTGCAGGGTGACGGTGACTACGCGGGCGTGCAGAAGCTCGTCGAGGAACTCGGCGTCATCAAGCCGCAGCTGGCCGCGGACCTCGCCCGCCTGAAGGACCGCAACATTCCCGTGGACGTGGTCTTCATCCAGGGCAAGTCGGTCCTCGGGCTCAAGTGAATCCGGCGTGACGGCCGTCGCACGAGTGCTGGAAGGGCGGCCACGCGACCTCGGTGGCTTCGGCGTGCGTCGCGTCCTGCCCGCGCGCGGATTGCAGACCGTGGGGCCTTTCATCTTCTTCGACCACATGGGGCCGGCGACGTTCGCGCCGGGCGCGGGGGTGGACGTGCGACCGCATCCGCACATCGGCCTCGCCACGGTCACCTACCTCTACGCCGGCGAATTCATGCACCGCGACAGCCTCGGCACGCAGCAGCTGATCCGTCCGGGTGACGTCAACTGGATGGTGGCTGGCCGCGGCATCGTGCACTCGGAACGCACGCCGCCCGAGGCGCGGCGGGCGGGGACCGGTGCGACGATCCATGGGATCCAGACCTGGATCGCGCTGCCACGCGATCACGAGGAGGCACCGCCGGATTTCGAGCATCATCCGGCGAGCACGCTGCCGGAGCTGCGTTCCACGGGCGCGGTGTTACGGCTCATCGCAGGCGAGGCGTACGGCCAGCGGTCGCCGGCGTCGGTCTTCTCCGGCATGTTCTACGTAGATGCGAGGCTCGAAGCCGGTGCGACGGCAGGGCTGCCGCCGGAGTACCCGGAACGAGCGGTGTACGTGGCGGAGGGAGCGATCGATGCGGCGGGGACCCGGCACGGCGTGGGCGAAATGATCGTGTTCGGCGCAGGCGGAGCGCCCACGATCCGCGCGCTCGAGGCGTCGCGGGTGATGCTGCTCGGCGGTGCGCCGCTCGATGGTCCGCGCTATATCTGGTGGAACTTCGTGTCGAGCTCGCGCGAGCGCATCGAGCAGGCGAAACGCGACTGGCGCGAGCGGCGGTTCGCGGCCGTGCCCGGGGACGACGAGCGCATCCCGCTGCCGGAGGCGTGAGCACCGCTCCGGGCGGGCCTGGCCACTGCGGGCGGCCCGACGATCAGCAGCGCGCCGAGAAAATCTCGTTGTTCAGTTCCCGCCAGCGATTCCACAGGCGGGCAGCCTCGCGCGCGGTGTAGCCGCTGCGCATGTGGTCGTCGAGTTTCTCGCGCTCCTCGCGCAACGCGCGGCACCGCTCGTCCTGCGCACTCGGCTTGTCGTCATCCAACGCGGGCTTGGGCCGCGGACGCGTCTCCGCCCGGGCCGGCGCCGGGGTTGTCGAGGCGACGCGACCAGCCGCGGGCTCGGGAACCTCGACCTTGAGCTCGCGCTCCTCGAAGTCTGCACCGCAGGGTCGATCGGAGAAGATGACCGGCCGTGCGCGGCCACACACGAAGATGGCGCGCGAGCGACGCGTAGCCGGCTTCGCCGGAACCGGCTCGAGAAGCACGGTGCCGCCGCCGCCCGTGGGGTTCGCGACGGCATCCCCGGCCACGACCGATCTCCAGTGGATCGCCGCTGCGCAGCCGATCAGCAGGGATGAGCCGAGCGTGAGCGCGAGCGTCGCGGGTGAGGTCATGGTCCGCCCTCCGTGGCAGGTCCACGACGATGATGCGACGGCCGTCGTGCCGGATCGCGCCGAATTTGCGGCGCAATCGATCAGAAATCCGTCGAGCTATTCCTTGCGCGTGTCCTTCGATGCGTCGCCCGCGGTGCCGGCAGCCTGCCCGAGCAACTGGTTCAACTCGATGAAGTAGCCGTCCGGGTCCCAGACCGCGCTCACGCGCACCGGGATCGTTCCCTTGCCGTCCGGCGCCGGATACTCGGTGAGCTGCGGCTCGCTCGCCACGCGGACGCCCGGCGTGGCACGCACCCGCTCGAAGCGCCGGTCGAGGTCGCTCGCGTTGATCACGAGGATCACCTGGCCGATGCCGGGCCGCTTCGCCTCGTTCGGCGGATCGGGCAGGCGAGGCGACGTGTACTCGAGCAAACCGATGACGCCCACGAAGGAGTCGTTGGCGCGCAGGAGCGCGAGGCGCATCCTGCGCTGCGTGCCCGGCGGGTCCTCCGGGCGGCCCGGCCGGGTGATCGCCTGGTCGTACACCAGCTTGAGTCCCAGCGCGTCGCGATAGAACGCGAGCGCCTTGTCGACGTCACGCACGACCAGGGTCGTGCGCCGAACATCGACGGGAATCCGTTCGTCCGCGGGAACCGGGTCGGCCCGGACCGCCGAGGTTGCCGCGAGCAGCGTCGCCGCGAGCGCCAGCGCCCGCCACGAGCGGCGCGTGCGCATCAGGCTCGCCCGACGTTGGAGTCGGTGGGCGAGTGGAAATACTGGCTTTCCTCGGAAAATTCCTTGATGAGCCGGCGCAGTTCCTCCAGCCGACCCTCGGCCGTGCTGATGGGCAGGCACTCCTCGCAGCGCGGGTCTCCGCAGGGCTGCCGCGTGTACAGCCAGTACTGCACCGCACCGGCGAGCAGTCCGTCAGCGATGTCCCAGAGGTCGGCCTTCTCGTCGGCGTCGGCGATCTGGTTGCCGAGATCGACGGCCTTGCCGAAGGCTTCGTCAAAGGGGTGAGATTCTTGCTGCATGGGTGTCGGGGCTGGCCCGCCGGGCCGCTTTCAGGGGAAGGCGATGATACCAGACGGGCGTCATCTCCCGGCCGGCTATCCGCCGAAAATTACTTTTAAAACAGAACGATACGGCGACCGTCAGATGCCGGCCTTGCCGAGCGCGTCGAGGACGGCCCGGATGGCGCTGGCCACGCCCGGGTGTCCCGCTTCGAGTTTCACGGCTGCGCCTTCGAGCGACTCGCCGTGGCGCCCGGCGGACCCGCCCTGCGGCGGAGCCTGCAGCAGTCGCTGGATGTCGCCCATGACTGTCTCGAGCATCGCGCGGTCCGCAGGGTCGAGTTGCTGCGCCCGCTGAAGTTCTTCATGCAGGCCCTGCAGGGTGTGATGCAGTTCGCTCATGGTCCCACCGATCGTCCAGGGTACAGGCGCAGTTTAGCAGCGGCCCGGCGGCCGGGCTCGGTTCCCGTGTCGCCCGCTCGCGTACAATTGCGCGACCGGTCGCGACGCCGCGGCCCACTGCCATCGCATCGGGAGAAGAACGCATGCACACGTTGTCACGGACGCTCGTCACCGCCGCCATTGCGCTGCTCGGCGTGGCCACCGCCTCGGCGGCCGACAAGCCGACGGTCGAGATCACGCCCTACCTGGGCTACCGGATGGGCGGGCAGTTCGACGTGAACAATCCGACGGCCGGCTACAACAACAGCGCGGACCTGCAGGACAGCAGCAGCTGGGGCGTGGACATCGGAATCTACCGTGACGCGACGTCCTTCTACGAGGTGCTCTACGGCTACCAGAGCACGAGCTTCGACACGAATGATCCCTCCCTCAAGACGGCCGACATGAAGGTCGAGTACTACCAGGTCGGTGGCACGCTGCTCTACCCGATGGACAGCTGGGCGGTGCCGTACCTGTCGCTGACCGTCGGCGCCACGCGCCTCGACGCACAGGGCGCCGGCTCGGGCTCGGAGACGAAGTTCTCCGGCACCCTCGGCGGCGGCATTCGCGTGCCGGTCGGCAACAACTTCGCCGTGTCGCTCGGCGTGCGCGGCTACCTGACCGCGATCAGTTCCGACACGCAGTTCCTCTGCGCGAGCGGCGGCGGCAACGGCGGCTGCCTGGTCAAGTCCTCGGGCAGCACGCTGTTCCAGGGCGAGGCCCTGGTGGGATTCACCGCGATCTTCTGAGCCGGCTCGCTCGGCTCAGACCAGTACGCGCTCGATCCCGCCCGCGTTGGCGCGGCGCACGTAGTCGGCGAGCCAGTCCTCGCCGAGCAGGTGCCGCGCCATCTCTACCACGACGTAGTCGGCCTCGGTGCCCGAGTCGTCGTCGTAGCGGCTCAGTCCCTGCAGGCACGATGGGCACGACGTGAGGACCTTCACCGTGCCGTCGAATTCGTCCTCGCGCAACCGCGCCGCGCCGCGCTCCATCTCCCGCTGCTTGCGGTAGCGCACCTGCGTCGCGATGTCGGGTCGCGCGATCGCGAACGTGCCCGACTCGCCGCAGCAGCGGTCGTTCTTCTCGATGCGCTGCGGACCGGGGTTCAGCAGGCCGTTGACCACCTTGAGCGGGTCGGTGGTCTTGATCGGCGAGTGGCAGGGATCGTGGTACATGTAGCGCACGCCCCTGACGCCCTCGAGCCGCACGCCCTTCTCGAGCAGGAACTCGTGGATGTCGAGGATGCGGCTGCCCGGGAAGATCTCGTCGAACCGGTAGTCCTGCAGCTGGTCGTAGCAGGTGCCGCAGCTCACCACGACCGTGCGGATGTCGAGGTAGTTGAGCGTGTTCGCGACGCGGTGGAACAGCACGCGGTTGTCGGTGATCATCTTCTGCGCCCGGTCGAACTGGCCCGACCCGCGCTGCGGGTAGCCGCAGCAGACGTAGCCGGGCGGCAGCACCGTCTGCACGCCCGCGTGCCACAGCGTCGCCTGGGTGGCCAGGCCGACCTGCGAGAAGAGCCGCTCCGATCCGCAGCCCGGGAAGTAGAAGACCGCCTCGGACTCGCTCGTCGTCCGCGCGGGATCGCGCAGGATCGGCACGTAGTGCGGGTCCTCGATGTCGAGCAGTGCGCGCGCCGTGCGCTTCGGCAGCCCGCCCGGCATCTTCTTGTTCACGAAGTGGATCACCTGCTCGCGCAACGGGGGAAGTCCGCCGGTCGTCGCGGGCGGTCGCTTCGTCTGCGCGGCTCCCAGTGCTCCGAGCGCGCGATGGCCGAGGCGCTGCGCCTTGTAGCCCCAGCCGATCATGAGCCTGCGTGACAGCTTGATCGTGTCCGGGTCCGTCGTGTTCAGGAAGAACATGGACGCGGCCTTGCCGGGGTTGAAGCGCTGCTTGCCCATGCGTCGCAGCAGGTCGCGCATCGCCATGGAGACGTCGCCGAAGTCGATGTCCACGGGGCAGGGCGCCTCGCACTTGTGGCAGACGGTGCAGTGGTCCGCGACGTCCGAGAACGCGTCCCAGTGCTGCAGCGACACGCCGCGCCGCGTCTGCTCCTCGTAGAGGAAGGCCTCGATCAGCAGCGAGACCGCGAGGATCTTGTTGCGCGGCGAGTAGAGCAGGTTGGCGCGCGGGACGTGCGTCGAGCAGACGGGCTTGCACTTGCCGCAGCGCAGGCAGTCCTTGATCGCGTCCGAGATGGACGTGATCTCCGACTGCTGCATGATCAGCGACTCGTGGCCGAGCAGGTTGAAGCTCGGCGTGTACGCGCGGCTCAGGTCGGCGCCGGGCAGCAGCTTGCCCTTGTTGAATCGGCCCTCCGGGTCGACGCGTTCCTTGTAGGCACGGAACGGCGCGAGCTCGTCGTCCTCCATGTACTCGAGCTTGGTGATGCCGATGCCGTGCTCGCCCGAGATCACGCCGTCGAGCTCGCGCGCGATGCGCATGATGCGGTCCACGGCGCGGTTCGCCTGCTGGAGCATGGCGTAGTCGTCGGAGTTGACCGGGATGTTGGTATGCACGTTGCCGTCGCCCGCGTGCATGTGCAGCGCGACGAAGACGCGGCCCTTCAGCACCTTCCTGTGGATCGCGTCGAGGTCGGCGACCAGCGGCGTGAAGGGTCCGCCGGCGAACAGGGGCGCAAGCTCGCGTCGCACCTCGGTCTTCCAGGAGACGCGGATGGTGCGGTCCTGCACGAGGTCGAAGACCGTGAGCCCGGGGCTCGACGCGCTGCGCGCGGCGAACTCCGCGCGACGCGCGGCGAGACCGATGGCGGAGAACTCGTCGAGCGAAGCCGCGACCGCGCGGTCGAGGTGCCGGGCGAGCCACGACCAGCGCTGGCGCGTGTCCGCGATGAGCGCGAGTGCGCCCCGCGGCCGGTCGCCGAGGATCTCCTCGCGCGGCAGCCGGTCCACGTCGGGATCGCCGATCTTGCCCACGCGCGGCGTACCCGCGAGATAGGCCTCGGCCGCATCCAGCATGGCGAGCTTGTTCGCCAGCGAGTATTCGATGTTGATCCGCTCGATGGCGTCGGTGTACTCGCCGAGCCGCTCGAGCGGGATCACCACGTCCTCGTTCACCTTGAACGCATTGGTGTGCCGGGCGATCGCGGCGGTGCGCGCCCGGTCCCGCCAGAATGCCTTGCGCGCCTCGGCGCCCACGGCGACGAAGCCCTCGCCCGAGCGGGCGTTGGCGATGCGCACGACTTCGGAGGCGCAGTGCGCGACGGCGGCCTCGTCGTCACCGACGATGTCGCCGAGCAACACCATCTTCGGCAGTACGCCGCGCTTCGACTTGGTCGCGTAGCCGACCGCCTTCAGGTACTTCTCGTCGAGGTGCTCGAGGCCGCCGAGCAGGACGCCGCGCCCGGCGCCGTGGGCCGCGAGGTGGTCGCGGATCTCGACGATGGCCGGGATCGCATCGCGGGCCTGCCCGAAGAACTCGAGGCAAACCGTGCGGATGTGCGACGGCATGCGATGCAGCACCCAGCGCGCGGACGTGATGATGCCGTCGCAGCCTTCCTTCTGGATGCCCGGGAGGCCGCCGAGGAACTTGTCGGTCACGTCCTTGCCGAGGCCGCGCCTGCGAAAGCGATGGCCCTCGATCTCGAGCCGCTCGCTGCGCAGCACGCGCGCCTTTTCGGCCGGCTGCTCGCCGTTCTTCCACACGAGATCGAACACTGCCGTCGGTGCGTCGTGGATCTTGCCGAGGTTGTGAGCGACGCGCGTCACCTCGAGCCAGTTGCCGTCGGGATCCACCATCCGCCACCAGGCGAGGTTGTCGAGCGCGGTGCCCCAGAGCACGGCTTTCTTGCCGCCGGCGTTCATCGCGATGTTGCCGCCGACGCAGGACGCGTCGGCCGATGTCGGGTCCACGGCGAACACGAAGCCCGCCTGTTGTGCGGCCTCTTCCACGCGACGGGTGACCACGCCGGCCTCGGTCAGCACCGTCGGCACGGCGCGTGCAACGCCCGGGATCGCTGTCTGCTCGACCGGGCGGATGTGCTCCAGCTTCTCCGTGTTGATCACGGCGGCGAACGGCGTGAGCGGGACGGCGCTGCCGGTATACCCCGTGCCGCCGCCTCGCGGGATGATCGTGAGGCCGAGTTCGATGCACGCGCGAACGAGGCCCGGGATCTCGTCTTCCCCGTCGGGTGCCAGCACCACGAAGGGAATTTCGACCCGCCAGTCGGTCGCGTCCGTGGCGTGCGACACCCGCGCGTAGGGGTCGAAGCAGACGTTGTCGGCGCGGGTGTGGCGGTTCAGGGCGCGTCGCGCCTTGCGGCGCAGCGCCTCGACGGTTTCGAACGAGCGCGCGAAATCCGCTACCGCCCGCTGCGCCTGCTCGAGCAGGCGGCCGACGCGTGCGTCGCGCCCGGTGTCCTCGCGGTCACGTCGCCGCTCGATATCGGCGAGCCGGTGGTGCAGGGCCGCAATGAGCAGCCCGCGCCGCCGCGGGTTGTCCAGCAGGTCCTCCTCGAGGTACGGGTTGCGGTGCACGACCCAGATGTCGCCGAGCACCTCGTAGAGCATCCGCGCCGAGCGCCCGGTGCGTCGCTCCGCGCGCAACTCGTCGAGCAGGCGCCAGCCCTCGTGACCGAGCAGCCGGATCACGATCTCGCGATCGGAGAACGACGTGTAGTTGTAGGTAATCTCGCGCAGGCGCGGGGGCGCGCCTGCGGATACGTGAGCGTCGTCGCGGTCGTCGGTCCGTTCGGGCTGGGCGTTCACTGCGGCTCGGGCATCCAGCGGGATGGACCAGCATTCTCGCCCGCGGGGGCAATACGGGGAACTGCGGCTTACCCGGAATGGAACGGCATTCCCGAGGTCACGGCGCGTTCCGCCGAACAGATGCGGGACGAGGGACCGGCGCGCTGGTGGTCAGTGGATTCCGCGCAGGAACTTCACGTGCGCTCCTCGAGGAGCGACTCTTCATCGACCCGGCCGGCACGCCGGAAGAGTCGCTGGTCGCGACCGCGAAGAGGCTGCGCAAGCGGAAATGCCCGCGAGGCCGCGGCGGGCCCGGCTTCGGCTTCTGGCTCGGGCGCGAAGCCCGCCTCGCCGATCCACCGGCCCGACAGGTCGAGCGCGTTCACGAGCGAGACGCACGCCGCGGCGGCATAGGGGATCGACTGGATCAGCAGCACGGCCACCCACATGGTCAGGTCCGGGCCCCCGATGAGGCCAGGCAGGTCGCCGTCGAGGCTGGGAATCCGGCTCACGCCGAAGGCCGCGAACCACAGGCCGAGCATCAGGGCCGCCTCTTCGCGCGCCGCTGCGATTGCCTGGCCGAACGCATGGCGCTTCGCCATCTTCGGCGTGCGGAAGAACGGCCGGTCCTTGCGCACGAGGCCGCTCAGCATCGCGGTGCCGATCGTGTGCGAGAGGCTGAGTCCCGCAATGGCCGCGGCGATCGTCTGCCTGAAGTTCGCGCCGACCCGCGTGCGGTACAGGTGCAGCAGCTTCACCATCTTGAAGACGAACAGCGACAGCGGCAGCAGCGAGAAGATGATGAGCGGCGGCTGGATGTACCTCGGGAACGCGACCATCGCGAGCGACCAGACGAGCGCCGCGCACGTGAACACCACGTTGAACCCGTCCGCGAGCCACGGCAGCCAGCCGGCGAGGAAGTGATAGCGTTGGCCGGCCGTGAGGTGGTCGCCCTTGCCACGGATCAAAAGGTCGAAGTGGCGCCGCATGATCTGCATCGCGCCGAACGCCCAGCGCGAGCGCTGCTTCTTGTAGTCGAGGAAGCTGTCCGGCATCACGCCGCGGCCGTAGCTGGTCGGGATGTAGGTCGCTTCGAAGCCGGACTCGAATACGCGCAGTCCGAGCTCGGCGTCCTCGGTGATGCACCACTCGGCCCAGCCGACCTGCTCGAGCAGCGAGCGGCGCACCATGGTCATCGTGCCGTGCTGGATGATGGCGTTGCGCTCGTTGCGCGTGACCATGCCGATGTGGAAGAAGCCGCGGTACTCGGCGTGGCACATCGCCTTGAACGCGTTCTCGCCGGCGTCGCGGTAGTCCTGGGGCGCCTGCACGACGCCCGTGCGCTCGTTCTCGAACGCGGGTGCGAGGTCGCGCAGCCACTCTGGACGCACGATGTAGTCGGCGTCGAT
>JBBIVG010000021.1:0-19882 GCA_037439865.1 Nevskiaceae bacterium | reverse complement strand
GAATCGCGGGTCCTCGGTTGCGTCGTCCGTTTCGGTAGCGACGCACTTCAGCACGCCGCGTGGGCCGAACGCGGCTTTGAACGCGGGGTCCTTCGGATAATCGACCTGTTCCGGGAACTCTTCCGTGTTCAGGTGATAGAGGTTGCCGAAGAACTCGTCGAACCCGTGCACGGTCGGCAGGTGCTCGTTGCGGTCGCCGAGGTGGTTCTTGCCGAACTGCCCGGTCGCGTAGCCGAGCGGCCGCAGGACTTCGGCGAGCGTCGGCGTCGCCGGATGGATCCCGAGCGTGCTGCCCGGCGTGCCGACGGTCGTGAGGCCGCTCCGGATCGGATACTGGCCGGTGATGAATGCGGCGCGTCCGGCGGTGCACGACGGCTGCGCGTAGTGATCCGTAAACATCACGCCTTCGCGGCCGATGCGATCGAGGTTGGGCGTGGTGTAACCCATCACGCCGGGCTGGAAGAGGCTGACGTTCGAGTAGCCGATGTCGTCACCGAAGATCACGAGGATGTTCGGTCGTGCCGGCGACGCGGCGGCCGCGAGCGACGGCGCCGCGATCAGCGCCCCGCAGACGACGAGTCGTCGCGCCCAACCCTGCGTGCTCATTGCGTTCTTCATCGCGCGCCTCCGGACGGATACGACACTCTACGCAGCGGCCGGGCCGTCCGGAATGCAAAACATCGTTGCACGCCGATAATCGTGCTTATCGAACACCGGCGGTCGCCCGTGCGAAAACTTGGCGGTACCGATCAAAAGACTTTGGCGGGGTGAACCGGTGCGCCGGGTTACGATCCGGCCGTTCCCCGAACCGGCCTCGCGCCCCACGAGCATGAAGAAAGCGTTGCTGCTCGGCCTCGCCGTCATTGCCGTCGCGGGCGGTCTGGTCTGGCGCGCCCTGCAGCCGGACACCGCCGGAGTCGACCTCTCCGGTTTCGCTCCGGGCCCGCGCGATACGCTCGCGCCGGACGCGGTGGTGAAGCCGAGGTCTTCGGTCGGCGCGCTCCGGCCGCCGAACATCGTGCTGATCCTCGCGGACGATCTAGGCTGGGGCGACCTCGGCATCCAGGGCAGCCGCGTGCTGCAGACGCCGAATATCGACGCGCTGGCGCGGGAGGGCATCCGACTCACGGACTTCTACGCCAGTGCCCCCGTCTGCACCCCGTCGCGTGCCGGCCTCCTGACCGGTCGCTACCCCGTGCGAACGGGCCTGGTGACGGTGCTCTCGGCTGCCAACGACACGTTCCTGCGGGCGACGATGCGTCGGCTCGCCATCGCGGCCGGGAAACTCGGTACCACGGACATGGTCGGCGGCGGCTCGGCGGTGCCGGGCCTGCCGGCATCCGAAATCACGATCGCGGAAGCACTGCATCTGCGCGGCTATCGCACGCTCGCGGTGGGCAAGTGGCACATCGGCGACTTCACGCGCTATCCGCAGTTCCACCCGATGCGGCACGGATTCGATCACTTCTTCGGCTACAACGTGGCGAACGACGACTTCCCCGTCGCGCTCTGGCGGGACGAGCGACAGCTCGTCGCGGACGTGGGCACCCACCAGAGCGAGCACACGCGGGAGTTCACCGAGGAAGCGATCAAGTACATCCGCGAGTGGCGCGACAAGCCGTTCTTCATCTACCTCGCGCACAAGGATCCGCACCAGCCGTTCTTCCCTTCCGCCGCATTCGCGGGCCGGTCTTCGGGCGGGCCCTACGGCGATGCAGTCAGCGAGTTCGACTGGAGCGTCGGCGAGGTGATGCGCGCATTGCGGGAGACGGGGGTTGCCGATGAAACCCTGGTGATCGTGACCAGCGACAACGGACCCTGGTTCGAAGGCAACCCGGGCGGGCTCCGCGGCCGCAAGGGCCAGACCTACGAAGGCGGATTCCGCGTGCCTTTCGTCGCCGTGTGGCCCGGCCGGATCCCGGCAGGTGCCGTGAGCACGGTGCCCGCGATGAACATCGACCTCTTGCCGACGATGCTCGGCGTCGCGGGCCTGTCGTCGCCATCGGATCGCATCATCGACGGCATCGACATCCTGCCCCTGCTGGAAGGCGGACCGGTGGACGCGGCGATCGCCGAACGGCCGCTGTATTTCTTCCACGAGTACGACGTCGAGGCCGTGCGCCTGGGTCGCTGGAAATACATCGCGCGCAACAGCCACTACACGTGGCCCGTCCCGATCGACAAGAACGACACGTTCTCCGGGCGATCCGCCAACTCGCGGGATTATTACCCGGCCGACGGCGGCGAGCCGGTGCCCACGCTCGGGACCTGGCCGCTGCTATACGACATGGATGGCGACCGGGAAGAGTCCTACAACGTCGCCAAGCGCCACCCCGACGTCTGTCGTCGGCTCGATACGGAACTCGAACGCTGGACGCGCACGTTCCGTGCCGCCCCGCGCGGCTGGAAGGACTGAGGACGCGCGCGGCCTGCGCGTCACTCTCCAGCGTGACCCCTCAGGGCGAATACCAGATCGGCGAGGTCCAGGCGCGCTCCTGCTGAGTCAGCGGCACGTCGGGCGACATCTTCACGTTGAACCGCACCGCGTCGTAGTCCGTCCAGCGCGGTGTCGGGATCTCGAGCACGCGCGCGTAATAGAACGCACTCACCTTCGGATCGAAATCCGGGTCCCGCCATACCGTGGCGAGTTCCGGGGCGCCGATGGCGTTCGTCCAGGTCGCGGTGGCGACGTCCACCGTGTTGCCGACGGGCGTGAGCTTGCCGTTCTTGCCGATCTTGCGCTTCGCCGCGTCGCTCCAGACGACATCGTAGATGCGCTCCTGGGCCTTGCCGTCCTTGCCGAGCCAGCCCTTGACGATCTGAATGCGGTCGAGGTTGCCGAACATCGGGTCCTTCGCCGCCGCGACGAGGAACGTCGGCGCCTTGCCCCCCGGTGCCTTCGCAAGGTCGCCGCCCATCGGGACGCCCTTCGCATAGCCGACGTCGGCGAGCGTGCGACTGCGGGCATCCGCCGGCTGGTAGTCCCAGCCGCCGAAGAAGCGGAGTGTGATGCGCGTGCCGGAGGTACCGTAGACCTCCTTGCGCTTCATCGCATCCCAGAGCGCTTCGCGCGTGTTCTCGGTTGCCCACACGGCCGCGTAGCCGGCCGCGAGTTCCTGCCAGCCGTAGCGCTTCTTGCCGAATCCTTCCTTGATGACGTGGCTCCAGCGCTCTGCGCTCGGCTCGCCCCAGACCTCCTTGCCGAAGTAGTTGTCCTCCTCGATCGCGGAGAGCGAGGTGTGGACGTCCGACCCGCCGACCAGCCCGAACTTGAACGGGTTCACGCCGAGCTTCGCCTGCTGCTCGAGGCCCCGCATCAGCCCACCGCGCAGGTACATCGTCGGACGCATCTCCGGAGTCTCGGGCTTGCCCAGCAGCGAAAGGTTGCCGATATCCCAGCCGACGACGCCCATGTCGCCCGCGAACTCGTCGTTCGGGGACAGCGTCGGATGGGTTTCGCTGTTTCCCTTGGTCTGGACGATTTCGGCCAGCACCTCCCGGTGTGCGCGTCGTTCCGCGTAGTCGCGCGTGAGCGGCTGGCCCGAGAAGTCGGTCAGTTCGAACATGCGGCCGTTCGACAGGTTCGAGTTGTGCGGGATGGCCAGCATCTGGCCACCCGTCTTCTGCTCGTAGCGGTCCATCCACGCCCAGAGCTTTTCCGGATCCTCGCTCTGCCAGGCCGAAAACGGCAGGATCTGGTCGGCCCTGTCCTTGCCGTCGCGGAACAGCACGTTGCGGTGCAGGTTGTTGCCACCCGGGACCGAGGTCCATTCGAAGCCGATCATCGCGGTGAACCGCCCCGGCTCGTTGTACTTCTCCGCGGTCGCCGTGTACTGCTGCCACACGGAGCGGATCACGGGCACCACGACTTTCGGATCGACCGATGCACGGAGCTGACCCGAGCCCTGGGCGGCGACCAGCTCGTTCTTCGCCTTCGCCGCCTCTTCCCCGCCCGCCCGCATCGCAGCCCCCCAGCGCGCCATGTTGGGGTCCGAGGTGAACGCGGGGTTCCCCTTGTACACCTCGTACATGACGCCCAGGCCTTCGGCGTGATCCGAGACGACGAGGAAGTCGAGTGGCCGCGAGAGCTTCGCCGGGACACCGCTCGAAGAGACGACCTCCTCGCCCCGCGCGAACCGGTAGGAGTCCTCCGGCGTCAGGCGATCACCGGCGAGAAACGCATCGCCGGAGTTCGACGTGTGGTGGTGCGTGTCGCCCCAGTAGACGTGCGTCGGGTACTTGCGACCGGCGTACGGAGAAAAGGCCTTCGCGGCCGCCGTCAGCTCCGCGGGCTTGCCCTGGGAGTAATCCTCGTCGACGAGCTGCTGCGCCTCCGCGCGGACGCAGCAGGCCGCCAACAGCACCCCGGAGATCAGGATTCGAATCTTCATCGCCTCAGAACGACGCCCTGAGCGCCATGCCGACCGTGCGCGGCGCAATCGTGTTGCAGCGGACGACGGTGCCACCGGACACCGGATCCAGCAGGCCCATCTGCGCACCGAAAGGCTGGTACGGACGGCCCTGGCAGGCTCCCTGGTCCGTCAGGTTCTCGCCGAACACACCGATCGAGTACTGGTGATCCGCGCCGAACTGCAGCATGAAGCGTCCCGACAGCACGGCGTAGCCTGGCTCCACGGTCTGCGGATTCTGGTCGTTGATGCCCCCGACGTACGCTTCGGAACGGTACGCGGCGTCGAGGCGGAACAGGTAACCGAGGCTGCCGATCCCCAGCTCGCCGCGCTTTTCCGCTCCGACGTTACCCTGCCACTTGGGCGAGAACACGTTGGGCCGACCCTTGAGGTCCTGCATGCACTTCGGGTTGACGAAGGCCGGATAAGGCAGGCAGGAAGCATTCGGATATTTCGTGAACTCGGAGTCGAGATAGCCGAGCGCGCCGTAGAGGCGCAGCCCCTCGAGCACCATGTAGTCGGCATCCAGCTCGACACCCTGCTGGCGCAGGTTTCCGGCATTGATCACGTTGAAGCTCGATCCGTCGAACGCGCGGTCCTGGAAGTCGTGCAGGTCCATGCGGAACAGCGTGATGTTGAAGTGTGCCGTCCCGCCGCCCCAGGTCGTCTTGGCGCCCAGCTCGTAATTGTCGGACGTCTCCTTGGCGAACGTACGACCCGCGGCGCCCAGGTTGACGCTGCCGCCGCCCGAATTGAACCCGCCCGACTTGTAACCGGTCGAGTAGCTCGTGAAGAACAGCAGGTCGGACGTCGGCGTCCAGTTGAGCCCGAAGCGCCAGGTCGGCTGGTCGTCGTTCAGGTCGAGCTTGTCGTACTCGGGCGCACGCAGCCCGAGCGACTTCGCGATGGCGTTGTTGACCACCTGGTTGAACGTGCCGCTCTTGTCGTCCTTCGTGTAACGGCCGCCGGCCACCAGCGTGAGGTTGTCCACGAGCTTGAAGTTGCCTTGCCCGTAGATGGCGTAGTTGGTCGCCTTCTGGTCGAATTTGAGCACCGTCGCGTTGAGCTTGTTGGGGCT
Source organism: Nevskiaceae bacterium (assembly GCA_037439865.1). Classification (GTDB taxonomy): domain Bacteria; phylum Pseudomonadota; class Gammaproteobacteria; order Steroidobacterales; family Steroidobacteraceae; genus RPQJ01. The sequence continues at coordinate 14,395 of JBBIVG010000021.1, read as the reverse complement.
CGCGTTGCACGCCGCGCGCTGCGCGGCCGTGGGCATCAGCGTGTTGCAGAAGTCACTCAGCATGCCGAGCTGCTCGAGGATCGAGAAGTCCTCGTGGAAGTAATAGAGACCGGCCACGAAGTCGAAACGACCGCCGAAGAGCTTGTCCACCGGGGAGATGAGCTGCAGTTCCTGCGACGTGCTCGTGCTCTCGTAGCCGCCGGTGCGCCCCAGCAGGTAACGGGTCGTGAAGAAGACGTCGGCTTCGTACTGGTCGTTCTGCCAGTCGCGGTAGCCGCTCAATAGCCTGACGGTGTATCCACCGACGTCCCAGGCGAGGTCGCTCGCGAGACCCCACTGCTTGTCGTCGAGGTCGCCATCGGTGACCTGGTTCGTCTTGCGGTTGAACGGATCGGCCACTTCGGGCGGATTGCCGGCGAAGATCAGGTTGAGCCTGGCCATCTCGGCCGGTGTGACGGACTCGGGGATGATCCCGTTGTCGACGAACCCGTCGCCCGTGATCTTCGAGTAGTCGTACTTCAGCGTCCACTTGAGGTCGTCGGTGATGCGCCAGGTGCCGCCGAGCCGCACGCCGGTCGTGTCGTTGTTGCCCAGCTGGTCGCCGGTGACGGTGTTCTTGGTATAGCCATCCGTCGCCTGGTAGAGGCCGGCGACGCGGAACGCAAACCGCTCGCCGACCGGCAGGTCGACGGCCGCGGTGTACTTCTGCCAGCCGTAGTCGCCCAGTTCCACCGCAGCGCTGCCGCCGAACTCGTCGCCCGGGTTCGCGGAGCGCAGGTTGATCGCACCGACAGTCGCATTGCGGCCGAACAGCGTTCCCTGCGGGCCACGCAGCACTTCGGCCGCGGCGATGTCGTTGAAAGAGGCAAACAGGGCACCGGGACGCGGCACGTAGATGCCGTCGACGAAGGTGCCGATGCTCGGATCCATGGCCGAATTTCCGGCCGCGCCGATGCCGCGGATGGTCAATCGCACGTTCGCCGTCTGCGCGGCGCGCGTCGAGGTGAAGTTCGGCACCAGCCGCTGCAACCCGATCACGCTGTTGACCTGCGCATTGTCCAGCGTCTGCCCCGTGAACGCCTGGATCGAGATCGGCACATCCTGGACGCTCTCCTCGCGCTTCTGCGCGGTGACGACGATCTCCTCGATCGCCTGTGCCTCACCCGGGGTCGTGTTGGCCTCCTGTGCCCGTGCGCCTGCGGCAATGGCCAGGGTGACGGCCACGGTCGCGGCCAGCGTGTACGAATGTGGACGGCTCATGTTGAGACTCCCCTGAGACGGATCGAACTCATGTGCCGCCGTCAGCTGGCATGGACTCCCATGCCGGCTCCCGTGGCCCCCCAACGCCAAGGCTCTACTGCGGCCCTTGCGTATCAACGTGACAATCTACGAGTTGCGTACGATGTGCGGAATACCAAAATTCAGCGACCACTGATAGGCCCGCTTATCACCCACTCCTCTTATTGCGGCGCAACATGCGAGTCGATCATCGCTCCCGCAGCACGCGGCGGATCGTGCGGTCTCCGAGGGCACGAATGAGTGCCGGGAAGTGGCGGATCGAAAAAGCGACGAGCCGTGTGGCCGTGCCCGGCACGATGACGAATCGCTGCGCACGGATACCGGCCAGCGTCGCCTCGGCAACAGACTCCACGGACGCTATGGGAATCGTGAGTGCGTGCGCGCGGTTCTCCGGCGATCGGCATCGCTCCAGTTCGTCCACCATCGGGGAATCGAATTCCCCCGGGCACACGAGGTGCACACGGATCCCCTGCGGCTCGACCTCGAAGCGCAGCGCCTCGGTGAAGCCCACGAGCGCGTGCTTCGACGCGCAGTAAGCCGTGTATCCGTACACGCCGGTCAATCCCGCGACCGAGGCGATGTTGACCAGCGTGCCCCGGGACGCGCGGAGGTACGGCAGCGCCGCACGGGTCGCGGCCGCGAGCCCGAAGTAGTTGATCTCCATCACCTCACGCAGCGTCGCGAGCGGGAGCCCATCGAGCCGACCCTCGCGCAGGATGCCCGCACTGTTCACGAGCATGTCGATGCGGCCTTGTTCCTCCGCGATCTGGCGCATGCATTCCGCGGTCGCCGCCTCGTCGCGAACGTCCAGCGAGTCCGCGCGGACGTGCTGCGCGCCGCATCGGCTGAGCAGTTCCTGACGCGCCGCAACGAGCCGGTTCCGGTCGCGCGCGATCAGGATGAGGCGAGCCCCTTCCGCCGCAAGCCGGCGCGCCAGTTCGAGGCCGAGGCCCGACGAGCCGCCCGTGATGACGATGACCTGGTCACGAAACGTCATTTGGGAACCTCCGCTGGCTAAGGGCAGACAGCACGGCCGGTGAGCGCCCTGAATATAAAACACTCGCGCCGGGCGATAGATTTCTTTATACGGGGACGCAGGAGACGCTGCGATGAAGCTCAACGACTATCTCGACGTGCGGGTGATCTGCGAAACCGGCAGCCTGCGCAAGGCCGCCGAGGTGCTGGGCGTCACCCAGCCGACGCTGAGCAATCGAATCGCCCACTTCGAGGCCCGCCTCGGCGTGCCGCTCTTTGACCGCAGCCGCGGCCGCTCGCAACCGACGGACCTGGCTCTCTTCATCGCGCGCCGTGCCACCGCCATGGCCGAGGACGCCCGGCGCCTTGCGACAGAAGTGAAGCGCCTGAGCTCCGGGCAGGAAGGGATGGTTCGCATCGGCGTGGGCCCGGCGCTGACCCGCGTGCTCGCGGCCCGCATCGTCGGGGCCGTGCAGCAGAGCCGTCCCGGCATCAGCCTCGAGCTGGTGACATCCACGCCACGCCAGCTCGCCGAATCACTGGTTCGCCGCGAACTCGACCTGGCCGTTTGCGACGACCCGGACCTCAGCCACGAGTCGCTCGCGGTGGAACCGATGCTCGAGTCGAGCATGGTCGTCGTGGGCCGGCCCGATCACCCTTTCTGCGCCAGGCCCCCGGCCGACATTCGCGACCTGCTGCGCTACCCCATCGCGATGCCGCACATCACGCCGCAGTGGACCACCGTCCTGCTGCAGCGCTACGGAGTCGATCTTTCACAGCCGGCCGGACGGGTCGTCTGCTCCGACTTCGAGACGCTCGTTCGGGTCGTCGCGGGCAGTCCGGCGCTGCTGACCGTCGGACCCCGCTTTGCCTTCCATCCCGAGCTCGAGTCCGGAACCCTGGCGACGGTCAACATCGCGCTGCCGCTCAGGAACAGCGTCAGCCTGTTCGTGAACCAAGACGCCTACCCGCTGCCCGCCGTCGAGCACGCGCGCCGGGCGATCCGGGCGATCTTCGAGGACATTCGCGCAACGACCTGACCGACGCGGTTCACGCGGGCGGCGGATCAACCCAGGACAGCCTCGCACGGATCGCGGCGAACGCCTGGCGGATGACGTCGCGGACCCACGCGACCGCGGGAAGCGGGTACGCCTCGCGCAACGTGTGCAGGTGGATCAGGTGCTGGAAGGGCACCGCCGTCTCGACGCGCCTGAGCCGGCCGGACGCGAGTTCGGTCGCGAAGCTGAATTCCGGACCGGCACTGACGAAGGTGGGTTCCTTGACGAGGATCTTCAGCAGCAGGTCCAGGCTCGAGCAGACGAGCATCCCGGACTGGTCGCTCACGTCGAGACCGTAGTCCCGCTTGAAGATCGCCTCGTAGCGTGGCTCGAGGAACGGCAACGCAAGGCGCGCACCCGCAAGCTCGACGAGACTCGACGGCGGCCGGCTGCAGAACGGATGATCCGGATGCGCGACGACGATGATCGCCGACTCGAGCAAGGGCTCGGACACGATGATGTCGTCGTGCCCTTCGATGGGATGGCAGATGGACAGGTCGATCTCGCCCCGTCGAAGGTGCTCGGCATGCTGTCCGCTCGGGGCGGTGAGCACGGACAGGCTGAGCCTGGGTCGCTGCGCGGCAATCGAGACGATGACGTCGTCCATCAGCGCGTGTGCCGGCGCCTCGCCGACACCGATGCGCACGAGCCCGCCCTGCCCCGAGGCATAGCGCATCACGTCCCGTGAAATGCGCTGCGCTTCGTCCGCGACCGAGGATACCCGGGCGGCAATGAACCGTGCGAGATCGGTCGGCTCGGCATGTCCGCCCGGGCTGCGGTCGAACAAAGGGACGCCAAGCACGTCCTCGAGCCGGGCCACGCGACTGCCGAGTGTCGGCTGCGAGATACCGAGGGCCTCGGCGGCCTTGCGCAGGCTGCCGGTGTCGCAGATGACCTTGATGTCGAGCAGGTCGCGGATCTTCATGGCGGACCCCACTGTCAGTTGTAGGAAAACCTATCACTCAGTACCGAAGATTCCTATGCGACCTTGCGCTTCTTTGGCTATCGTCGGGCGCCGACCGGCTGGTGGCGGACGTCACGGGACGCGAGGGGGGGGCAATACATGAGGACTATCGGGCGTCTTTCACGCGAGTGGGCGGCGGCAGCCGGCTTGGTGCTGAGTTTCGCCGGCGCGGCTGCGGGCGCCGCGGACCGGCCCAACATCGTATTCATGCTCGCGGACAACCTCGGCTATGGCGATATCGGGGCCTATGGCGGCGGCGACGTGCGTGGCGCCCCGACGCCGCGCATCGATAGCCTCGCGGCCGAAGGCCTGCGCTTCACGAACTTCAACGTCGAAGCGGAATGCACGCCGACCCGCTCGGCGCTGCTGACGGGCCGCATGCCGATCCGCAGCGGGACCTCCCGTGTGCCCCTGCCCGGCCTGCCGCAAGGCATGGCGCCCTGGGAGTACACGCTCGCCGAACTGCTGCACGACGCCGGCTACAGCACGGCCATGTACGGCAAGTGGCATCTTGGCGACGTGCCAGGACGCATGCCGAATGACCAGGGCTTCGACGAATGGTGGGGCTTCGCGCGCTCGAGCGCCGAGACGGTGGACGAACTCCAGCCCGGATGGTCGGCGCAGCTCTCCCCGCTGGAGAAGATCGAGCAAGGCCGGCGCGGCGAACCGTCGGTCAAGGTGGGCGAGTATGGCTACTCGATGCGGCCCCTCATGGATGAAGCCATCACCAAGCGGTCCGTCGAATACATCAAGGCACACGCAAAGGACGCGCAGCCGTTCTTCCTGTATGTCGCGTTCTCCCTGCCGCACTCGCCGCCGATCCCGAATCCACGGTTCCACGACCCCGGTCGCTCCGATTACCAGAACGTGCTCGTCGAAATCGACCACAACACGGGCGTGATCCTCGATGCGCTGAAGGCCGTCGGGCTCGAGAAGGACACGATCGTCGTCTGGGCGAGCGACAACGGGCCGCAGACGCACCAGGGCCCGGGGTTTCCCTACGGTCCCGCCGGCGACACCGGCCCCTTCCGCAACGAGTTCCCGAGTGCCTGGGAGGGCGCGATCCGCACGGTGGGCATGATCCGCTGGCCCGGTCACATCGCGGCCGGCCGCGTCACGAACGAGATCGTGAGCATCGTCGACTTCTACCGTACGTTCGCGAATGTCGCAGCGGCCTTGAACCGCGTGCCGACCGACCGGGCGATCGACAGCATGGACCAGACGGACTTCCTGCTCGGGAAGCAACCGAAGTCGAATCGCGAGAGCGTGATGTATTTCTACGGGCCCGACCTGCTCGCCATCAAGTGGCGGAACTACAAGGTCCACCTCGTGGATCGTGAGCCCTCGAGGGGCGACGTTCGCAGCCCCGGACAGGGAATGATCACGGGCACGCAGGTGACGCCGACCTATCCAATGGTGTTCAACATCACGAACGATCCCAAGGAGTTGTGGAACATCGCGGCCAGCTCGATCTGGATCGGGGACGTGATGACGCGGATCCAGGTCGCCTACGCGCGAAGCGTCCGCCAGTTCCCCAACGTGGAGCCGGGTGCGGACGGACCGAAGGCTCTGCAGTGACGGCCACCCCCTGCGTGCTCGCGATCGATCTCGGGACCAGCGGTCCCAAGGCCGCGGTCGTGTCACTGCAGGGCGAGTTGCTGGCCACGGCGCGGAGCCACGTCGAGACGCTGCACGGGTCGGATGGCGCGGTCGAGCAGAATGCGGAGGCCCTGTGGGACGCCGCGAAGACGGCCTGCCGCGCAGCATTGAGGTCGAGCCCGCAGCCGGCTTCGAATGTGCAGGCCGTGATCTGCACGAGCCAGTACTCGTCGATCGTCCCGGTGGATGCCGCCGGCCGGCCGACCGCAAACATGGTGCTGTGGCTCGAAAAGCGGGGCGCCACGCCGAACCTGCGCTCGCTCGGCGTGTTACCGCGCGGCGCGGACTCTCCGCTGCAACTGCTCGACTGGCTGCGCCGCCACGGGCTGCCGCCCATCGCCGGCGGCATTTCGCTCACGCACCTGCGTCACCTGAAGTTCGCGCGACCCGAGGTCTACGAGCGTACGTCGAAGGTCCTCGAAGCGATGGACTACGTCGCGATGCGGCTTACCGGACGGGCAACCGCGAACCAGTGCACCGCCTTCATGTTCCTGCTGACCGACAACCGCAGTCTCGATGCCCGCGAATACGACCCGGCACTGCTGCGGTATTCGCTGGTCGATCGCGAGAAGCTGCCCGAGCTCGTACCGATGGACGCCGTCATCGGCACGCTGCTGCCGTCCGTCGCCGAAGAACTCGGGCTGTCGCCCCGGACCCGCGTGGTGACCGGCCTCAACGACACCCAGGCGGGCGGCATGGGCACGGCGGCGTTCTCGGGCAGCCACGCCGCGATCTCGATCGGCAGCACGAGCGTGATGATCACGCACGTACCGTTCAAGCGCACCGACATCCGGCACGCCATCCTCAGCATGCCGAGCCCGGTGCCAGGCACCTATTTCGTGATGGCGGAGAACGGCACCGGAGGCAACACGCTCGAGCATTTCCTCGACAACGTCGTCTACCCGGACGACGCATTCGGGCGCGCGGCACCGGCCGATCGCTACGCCCTGCTCCAGCGCGCCGCGGAAGAGACGGCCCCCGGCAGTGGCGGCGTGCTCTTCCTGCCCTGGCTGGGCGGCTCCATGGCCCCGGCCGCGGACGACTACGTGCGCGGCGGATTCCTCAACCTGGGGCTCGCGACGACGCGCGCGCAACTCGCGCGGGCGGTGCTCGAGGGCGTGGCGCTGAACCTGCGCTGGCTGCGCGGGCCCGTCGAAGCATTCGCCCGACGCTCCTTCTCGCACTTCGTCTTCTGCGGCGGCGCCGCAGCCTCCGACACGTGGACGCAGATCCTGGCCGACGTGATGGATGCACCGGTGCACCAGGCGCGGATGCCGCAATTCATCCCCTGCCTCGGTGCAGGGCTGCTCGCGTTCCAGCGGCTCGGGCTGCTCGGGTTCGACGATTTCGCCGCGCGCATTCCCATCCGCCGCATCCATGAACCGAACGCCGCAAACCGGGCGCTGTATGACGATCTCACCGCGCGATTCGTCGAGACGTTCAAGCGCCTGCGGCCCGTCTTCCGCGGCCTGAACCGGCGGGCGATTCCAAAATGAAGCAGGCTGAACTGCGCCGCCACCTCGACGTGGGCCTCGCGGCCGTGCGCGACGCCGGCCCGATCGCGCTCGAGTATTTCCGCAAGCGCCCGCGCGTGGACGACAAGCGGCACGGGGATTACTACGACCCGGTGACGGACGCCGATCGGCGCATCGAGTCCTCCATCCGGGAAACACTGGCGAAGGCCTTTCCGGGGCACCGGATCGCGGGGGAAGAACACGGCTCGGTCGGCGACGGCTCGACGTACTGGATCATCGACCCCATCGACGGCACGCGCTCCTTCATCAGCGGCATGCCGACCTGGGGCATCCTGCTCGGGCTCGTCGTCGATGACCGGCCGGCCCTCGGCATCATGCACCAGCCGTATACGGGCGAGACGTGGATCGCCGACCCGGAACACGGCGCCCGGCTGGTTGCCGGAGGTACGGAGCAGCCCCTGCGGGTGCGGACGGAGGCGACACTGGCCGACGCCGTGCTCTACAGCACCCACCCCTCGATGCTGCAGCTGCCGAGGTTGCTCGAGCGCTTCGACGCGCTCAGTGCGCGCTGCCGGCTGCAACGCTGGGGCGGGGACTGCTACTCGTACGTCCTGCTCGCCCAGGGATGCATCGACATCGTCGTGGATGCCTGCCTCATGCCCTACGACATCGTCCCTCTGGTACCGATCATCGAGGGCGCGGGCGGCGTCGTCACCGACATCGAAGGCCGCACGCCGCTCGAAGGCGGCACGGTGATCGCAGCCGCGAACGCCACGCTGCACGCGACGGCGCTCGAGATCATGCGCGGCCACGGCCGCAAGGACTGAACCCGGGAGTCGAAACCGTCATGGACCTCAAGGCAATGGCACGCTCGCTCTATCCCTACGCAGCCGAGTTCGGGGTCGTGGAGCGATTCCCGGAACAAGGGCTGGGACACCGGGCCATCCTCGAGCAGCTGCGCTCGATGTCGCAGCGCGAGGACAGTGCCTGGGAGAACGGCCGGTGTTCGGGGACGATGTATTGCGGCAACCACGAGCATTACGCCTTCCTGAACGAGGTGTTCGGGCTCTTCAGCCACGTGAATGCGCTGCAGCGCGACATGTGCCTCAGCATGAACCGCTTCGAGAGCGAGATCATCGCGATGACGCTCGACATGCTGCACGGCGACGCCGTCGCCGCGCACGACTCGAAGCAGCGCGCCTGCGGGGCGATGGGGTTCGGCGGCACGGAGAGCATCCTGAACGCGATGCTCGCCTATCGCGACCACGCGAAGGCGACGCGCGGCGTCACCCGCCCGCAGATGATCTGGCCCGACACCGCCCATCCCGCCTTCACGAAGGCGGCACATCTCTTCGGCATCGAAGTCGTCGTCGCGCCCACGGACCCGGTGACGACGCAGGTGGACGTCGACTTCGTGCGCCAGGCGATCACCGAAGACACGGTGGTCATCATCGGCTCGGCCTGCAACTATCCGTACGGCACGATCGACCCGATCGCGGCACTGTCGGACGTCGCGCTCGAGATGGGTGTCGGGCTGCACGTGGACGGCTGCCTCGGCGGCTTCATCCTGCCGTGGGGGCAGGAACTCGGCTACGACGACATCCCGCTGTTCGACTTCCGGCTCCCCGGCGTAACTTCCATTTCGGCCGACACCCACAAGTTCGGCTACGGACTCAAGGGCACGTCGGTGCTCGCCTGGCGCGATGCGTCCTATCGCAAGCACCACTACTACATGCGCACCGACTGGAAGGGCGGCGCCTACGCCTCACCTGGCCTGGCCGGAAGCCGGTCCGGTGGCCTGATCGCGGCTACCTGGGCCTCGATGATGAGCCTCGGTCGCCAGGGGTATCTGGCGCGAGCACGGCGGATCTTCGAAACGGCCTTCGCGATGCAGGCGTCCGTCCGGCGCCATCCCGACCTGCGCCTGATGGGCCGGCCCACGTTCTGCTTCTCGTTCCGTTCCGACGCGTTCGACGTCTATCACGTCAACGACTTCATGAAGACGCGTGGCTGGCGATTCAACGGCCAGCAGAAGCCGAACTGCATCCACATGTGCGTCACCGGGCCGCAGACCCAGGCCGGCGTCGCCGAGGCCTTCGACCGGGACCTCGCGGACGCGGTGCTGTATGCGCGACATCCGCCGCAGCCGGCCCCGAAAAGCGGTGGCGTGTATGGAGGCGGCGGCATCCAGCTGCCCGACCACCCGGCGGTGATCGAGGCCTTCTTCACGCTCGCCATGGACGCCTTCACCGACGGGCTGCGCTGACGTGCCCCTGCCGGTCCGCCGCGCCTGTCACTATGATGCGCGTTTTCCTGCACTTTCCGATTGAGCGGAGCGCCCGATGAAGATTCGCACCCTCGGCCTGGCCATTTGCATCGCGCTCGCCGCGTGCCGCGGCAGCAACGAGCAGAAGTCCGTATCCCCGTCCGCGGCGCCCGAAGCCGCGAACACGAGCGCTTCGGCCGCACGCCCGCGCCCCGCGCCGAACCCCCTCAAGAACGCCTACTTCGGCGAGACGCACGTGCACACGGCGTACTCGCTCGACGCCTACATCGGCGGCGCTCGACCGACACCCGACGGCGCGTATCGCTTCGCGAAGGGCGGGGAGGTCGAGGTCAGCGGCCAGAAGTTCCGCCTGCGCCGCCCGCTCGACTGGGCGGCCGTCACCGACCACGCCGAGTACATCGGCGAGATGTACTCGACGATGACACCGGGCGCACCGGGCCACGACCAGCCGAGCCTCCAGGCGCTGCGGGGGCTCAAGTCCCCCGAGGAACAGCAGAAGTGGTACCTCCAGTACATCGTCGGGCGCAGGACCGCGGCGAATCCGCAGGCGCACCCGCCCTTCTACGCGGGGCCCGAGACGGAAGTGAGCGGCTGGAAGGACATCGTCGCCGCCGCCGAGCGCAACTACGAGCCCGGGCGATTCACGACGATCCCCGCGTACGAGTGGAGCAGCGCGCCCAAGGGCGCGAACCTGCACCGCAACGTTTTCTTCCGCGATACGCACGTCCCCGCGAAAGTCATGAGCTCGCTCGACATCCCGCGCGAGGACGGGCTGTGGCGGTGGATGGACGGCCTCGAGAAGCAGGGCATGCACGTGCTCGCGATCCCGCACAACTCGAACGCCAGCAAGGGAATGATGTTCGCGCCCGTGGACGGCGCCGGCCAGCCGATCGATCGCGCGTACGCCGAGGAGCGGAGCCGCCACGAGCCCCTGATCGAGATGATGCAGGTGAAGGGCAACTCGGAGGTACACCGTGCATTCTGGGCCAATGACGAATTCGCGGATTTCGAGAATGCGGACTCCGTCCAGGACTACAGCGACCGCAAGTTCGTGCGCATGAACTTCGTCCGCGCCGCCCTGGTCCAGGGCCTCGCGGACCAGCGACGGCTGGGCGCGAACCCCTACAAGTACGGATTCGTCGGCGGCACGGACAACCACAACGGCACGCCGGGCAACACGGCCGAGGACAACTTCTTCGCCGGCAGCCATGGCCCGGCGGACGGAACGGTCGAGATGCGGCGCACGGGCAGCGTCCCCGGCTGGCTGAAGGGCAAGGACCTCAATCCGGGCGCACTCACGGGCGCCTGGGCCCCGGAAAACACGCGCGAAGCGATCTGGGACGCCATGCGCCGCAAGGAGACGTTTGCCACGAGCGGCACGCGCATCAAGGTCCGATTCTTCGGCGGCGCGAATCTCGCCGGGTCGGCGCGGGACCCGGTGATGCTCGTGAAGACCGGATATGCGAAGGGCGTCCCGATGGGGTCCGACCTACCGGCGTCGCGCAAGCCGCCGACGTTTACCGTGCACGCGATGAAGGACCCGGACGGCGCGAACCTGGATCGCATCCAGCTCATCAAGGGTTGGATCGACGCAGAGGGCAAGCCCCAGGAGAAGATCGTCGACGTCGCCTGGTCGGGCGATCGCCGGCGTGGCGCGGACGGCCGCCTGCCCGCAATCGGCAATACGGTAGACGTCAAGACCGCCACGTACACGAACACGATCGGCAGCGCGGAACTGATCGGCAGCTGGACCGACAAGGAGTTCAGTCCGGACCAGTACGCGCTGTATTACGTTCGCGTGCTCGAGATCCCGACGCCCCGCTGGAGCACCTACGACGCGGTACGGGCCGGACTGCCGCTGCTCGACGGCGTGGACGCGACGATCCAGGAACGCGCCTGGACCTCACCGATCTGGTACACGCCACCGCAATCGAGTCGCTGACGGCCGCGCGCCGCCGGGGCAGGACCCTAGAACGAGGCACCAACCTTGAGCCAGAGATAGTCGCCCTCGAGGCGATGCTCCGTGTCGAGTTCCGGCAGCCACTTGAACTCCGCCACCACGTCGGTCGTACCAACCTTGCCGATGAACGAGACGACCGGCCCGATGCCGACGGTGCGCCCCTTCATCTCCCCGAGCAGCTCGGCTCCGGGGCCACTGTCCCCCGTGATCTGCTGGTAGTAGAAACCCGTCGCGCCGAAACCGATCACGCCGAGGTCCTTCACGGGCAGGTGCTGCGCCACGGTCGCGTCGAGGTGGAACGCATTCCCGCTGCGATAGTCCGTCTCGCTGTTCCAGCCGTTGAAATCGAAGCCCGCGAATGCCGTGATCTCGAGGCCGATCTTGCTGCTCAACCAGCTCACGGTCGCCATCGGCTCGATGGTCCAGAAGTTCTTGCCGACGTTGGCGAGTCTTTCCGGGTCGTATGCGCCCGTCGGCAGGTAGAGGCCCAGCCGCACGTCGCCTTTCACGTCGCCGCTCACCCAACCGACCATGACCGGGTAGAAGGTAATGTCGCCGATTCCGGCGGCGTCGTCGCGCGCGCGATACGTGTTCCCCAGCGGGCCCGTGACCTCGCCCTTGGCGTCCAGGATGACGAGCGGTATGGCCAGCGCGAAGCCGTAGCTGCCACCGAGCATCTTGACGTCCGTCTGTCGCAGCAGCAGCACGGAGTTGACCCACGCCTGCGAGTCGAGGCCAAAGGTGACCTCGCCGCCGGCGAAGATGGGCTCGCGGCCGCCCGCACTGCCCGAGTAATACATCGCGTAATTGGCGACCGCCCACGCGGGGCGTCCGGGCATCTGGTCGATGAACGATGCGGCGGCGCCGGGGACGTAATGGCCGCTACCGCCCTCTTCCGCCGAAGCGGCGCCCCACGGTGACCCGCAGCACGCCGCCAGCATCGCAATCGCCACTACCGCCCGGCCCATGATGGGACCTCCTACTCGACCGATCGCATGGCCGCCTGCTCGTGACTGCGGACTCGCTGCTCGTCCGCGGCCGTGAGCTTCGTGAAGCCCAACTGGACGACCAGCTTGTCGATCGTGCCCGTGAAGGCGAACGGCACGTCGTAGTCGAGGCTCACCGGCGTGCCCGTGTCCTCGCCGACGTCGAACGTCTCGTCGAGCGACAGCCGGAACGGCATCGTGCGGTCGATGCGTCCTTGCGCAACCTGCTTCCCGTCCACGGTGATCGTGCCGGTACCGCCCTTGCCGATGCCGCCGCCGTCGTACGCGAAGTCGAACACGACGGTGTGCTTGCCGGCCGCGAGCGGACTGTCTCCCGCGACCTGGTAGTGCGCGACGTTGCCGAGGTTGTACTGATACACCGGCTTGCCGCTCATGAGCATCAGCCCCCAGCCGGCGCTGAGCCCGCCTTGCGTGACGAGCACGCCGCTCTCTCCGCCCTTGGGCAGCGTCACGTCCGCCGTGACGCGGAACGACTTGTTCTTCAGGTTCGGCGCCGCGCCCTCGGGAATGCGCGTGATCGTCCCGAAATAGGTGAACTCCGTCCGCCCGCGAGTCAGGCTGGGACGGATGGAGACGTCGGTGCGCGGGATTCGCTTGTTGTCGAGCGGCAGGACGTTGTACTTCGCCGCCTCAGAGTAGAAGAGCAGCTGCATTTCCTTCAGCTTGTCAGGGTACTTGTCGGCCAGGTTCACGGCCTCGCTGAAATCATTCGTCGTGTCGTAGAGCTCCCACTGGTAGCCAGTGATGATGTCCACCGTGGGGTCAGCAACCTCGCCCAGCGGAGTCGGCGGCGTGGTGCATGCCACCCAGCCGTCGTCGTAAACGGCGCGCAGGCCGAACATCTCGAAGTACTGCGTGTGACGGGTCGACGGCGCCTTCGCGTCGGCGAAGCTGTAAGCCATGCTGACGCCCTCGATCGGCTTCTGTGCGACGCCATTCACGATCGAGGGCTGGCCGACGCCCGTCGCCTCGTAGATCGTAGGCACGATGTCGATGGTGTGATGCCACTGCGGACGAATCCCACCGCGGTCCTTGATGCGCGCCGGCCAGGAAATCACGACCCCGTTGGCCGTGCCGCCATAGTGCGAGGCATAGGCCTTCGCGTACTTGAACGGCGTGTCCATCGCGTGGGCCCAGCCGATGGGGTAGTGATTGTGCGTCTTCCACGTACCGATCTCGTCCTTGTGCGCGAGGACCTGCTGGTAGGTCTCCTCGATGCCGTTGATCATGGCGATCTCGTTCAGCGAGCCTTGCATCGAGCCTTCCTGGCTCGCGCCGTTGTCGCCGACGATGTAGATGACGAGCGTGTTGTCGAGTTGGCCGAGCTGCGCGATGGCGTCGAGCAGGCGGCCGGCGTTGTAGTCGGTCTGCGAGAGATAGCCCGCGTAGACCTGCATCATGTACGCGTAGAGGCTCCTCTGCTCCGCGTTCAGCGTATCCCAGGCCGGGATCTCGGGATGACGCTTGGTGAGCTGCGTGTTGGGCGGGACGATGCCGAGCTGCTTCTGGCGCGCGATGGTCTGCTCGCGTGTCTTGTCCCAGCCGAGGTCGAACCTGCCGTCGTACTTCTTGATCCACTCCGGCTTCGGGTGGTGCGGTGAGTGCGTCGCGCCCGGCGCGTAGTAGATGAAGAACGGCCGGTCGGGCGCGACCGCCTTCTGGTTGCGCACCCACTCGATCGCCTGGTCGGCGATGTCGTAGTCGAAGTTGT
>JBBIVG010000020.1:0-20194 GCA_037439865.1 Nevskiaceae bacterium | reverse complement strand
GGTGCCGAAGCCGCCCGGGAAGATCGCGCTGCCGCCGCGCGCCAGCGGAAAGAGGAAGTCGATGCAGCGCTGCCCGGTGATGAGCGGCTCGAAGCGCGAGAGCTTGCGACGGTAGGGCCGCGGCAGCCGTACCGGCCATTCCTCGAATGCATGGATGCGGCGGCCGTCCTCGAGCCTGGCGACGGGCTCGCCCTCGCCGAAGTCTCCGTCCACGACGTCGCTCAGTCGGCCCTCGGCGCCGGCAGCGAGTATCGGGTGCCGGAACGGGCCGTCCTCGACGCAGCCGACGGTCTCGCCGGACCGCACGCTGTCTCCCGTGCGCTTCGCTGGCACGAATCGCCAGCGCCGGGGCGACGCGCTCGCCGCGCCGGTCTCGCCCGGCCGGATGAACGGGCCCTGGGCCGCGCGCATCGGCTCGAGCGGCCGCTGCAGGCCGTCGAACATCTGGTTCAGCAGTCCGGGCCCGAGCCGTACCGTCAGCTGCGTGCCGGTACCGGTGACCGGCTCGCCGACGCCGAGCCCCCGGGTGCTCTCGTACACCTGGACGACGGCTCGCTCCTGCTCGAGCCGCACCACTTCCCCCATGAGGCCGGCGCGTCCCACGACCACGCGCTCGTACAGCCGGAGACCCTTCAGGTCCACGCTCACGGTCGGGCCCGAGATGCCGATGATCCGGCCGTTCACAGGTTGAGCCTCACCTGGTAACCGATGGCGCGACGAATGAGTTGCAGGACGTAGTCCTCCTCTGGCGCGCCGCGCGCGCGCTCGGGGGCCGGGAGCACGATCACCAGCCCGGGCCAGCGGCGCTCCATCTCCCGGATCTGCTCCGGCGCGGCGCCGACGACGAGTCGCTCGTCGACGATCACCACGCCGGTGAGCGGGTCGCTCGCGACCTCGCGCAATCGGGCGGTCAGTTCCTCGGGCGTCGCCGTCACTTCGCGGACACCGGTGAGCGCGAAACCGTGGCGAGCGTCCGGCGGAGCAATCACGACGACCTTCTTCACGCCACCAACTCCTTCTCGAGGACGGCGGCGTCGACCCCTTGCGAATGCAGCAGCAGGGCCCGGTTGCGGGCATGCACATAGACGCGCCATGCATAGTCGAGCAGCAGGCCGACGTCCTCGCTCCCGGTCGAGAGTCGCCGCAAGCGCGCGGACAGGCTCGCGAGGAGGATGGACTCGAGGGCGCTCTCGCCCATGGCGAGCGGCGGCGCGGCGCGGCCCACGACCTCACGCAACAGTGCATCGAGCGCCGCCGTGTCCTTTCCCTCGGACATCCTGCGGATGCGCAAGACGTCGGCCTCGCCGCCGGGCAGAAATGACGCCGTGTCCGTGACCTGCCAGCGCAGGTGCTTGTACAAGGTCATCAGGTTGCGCACGTCGATGAAAGCAGCGAAAAAGGCGCGCACGACCGGATGCAGCCTCGACGCAACGACGGTCTCTAGATATTGCCGGGTCAGGCGCGTTTCGAAGCCCTTGAGTCCGGCCTCCGCGTAGGCACGCTGGAGCGAGGCCTGGTCGCCGGAGACCGGGCCCAGCGCGTGCGCAATGGCGGCGACCGCGGCAGGGGCATCCGGTTCGTCGAGCAAGGCCCGCCGCAGGGGCTCGGCGAGCTGGCTCCCGGCCAGCAGGCGCCGGACCTCTGCACCTCGACGGGCGATCACGCTCCTGAGCGCGAGCACCAGCGTCTTGAGCTCGAACAACCCGAAGACCGGGGCCATCGTTTCGCGCAGCTTCGGATCGACTTGCGTGCGCAACCAGCCGAGCTCCGCGAGCAGCCCTTCCCAGATGGCCGCGTCCGACGTGGTACCGCGATCGCCACGGACCCTCGCAGCCCGCCACTCCGACGAGAGCGCGGCGCGTCGGCCGCGGACACGCGCAAGGACGTAGTCCGTGGGAAAGCCGTCGCCGGCGAGTTCACACAGGAGTTCGGCGCTCATGGGATTCCGGAAGCAGACCCGCGACGAGTTCCGGCACGATGTCCGGCCACGCCGTCGCGAGACGCGTGTCGAGGGTATTGCTGACGAGAACGCGGCCGTCCTCCGCCTCGGCCTCGAGTCCGCCGGAAACGCCCGCGTCGGACACGACCGAGGTTTGCGGGAACCGGCTGCGCGCCCGCGACGCGTCGGCCGGGTTCACACGGATGCGGTCCCAGGTCCTGGGCGGCAGCTCTTCGGCCAGCGCCGCGAAGAGCGCTTCGCCGCCCTGACCGCGCAATCGCGGGAGTTCCGCGAAGGCCAGCCGCTCGAGCCGTTCCGCGAGCGCAAGGACCGCGCGCGCGCGGAGTTCGCGCGCCTGGTGCCGCGCTTCCGCCGTCGCCTCGTCCGCGAGGCGGCTCGCGGCGGCTGCCGCAGCTTCCGCCTGCTGCGCGCGCCGCAGCTCGCGGGACTTCGCGAGGTCCGCACGATAGGCCTCTGCGCGGGCCCGGGCGTCGGCCCACAGGGCCTGCACATCCTCCGCGGCCTTGCTGCGCAGCGACTCGATCAGCTCGGCACGGCCCATGCCTCAGCCCTGCAGCAGGATCATCGCCGCAATCACGAAACCGAGGATCACGATGGTCTCGGGGATCGCGAGCAGGATGATGATGGTCGCGGTCAGCTCGGGCTTCTCGGCCAGCGCGCCGGCACCCGATGCGCCGATGCGCGACTGGACCCACGCGGTGGAGATCGCGCTGATGCCGAGCGCAAGGGCTGCGGCGAAGGCCATCAGGACTTTGTCCCAGTTCACGACGACGTCCATGGAAATCTCCTCACTCGACTTTCTTGAGCGGCTCGTAGGGACGGCCGCCGGTCTCGATGAACTTGCTGAAGAACTCGACATAGTGCAGGCGCAGCGCGTGGATCGCCGGCGCGAAGACACCGAGCAGCAGGTTGAAGGCGTGCAGCACCACCGCAACCGTCACGCCGACCCAGACGCTGCCGGCCGCGCCGGCCAGCCGGTTGGCGACGTACGCGAGCAGCACCGAGGCGAGGCCGACGGCCATGATGCGCGCGTAGGAGACGATGTTGCCCAGGTGGCGCAGCAGTTCGAACGGCGCGAGCAGCCCGCCCGTCAGCAGCAGCACCGGGCCGATCACCATCATCGCCATGAGCAGCGGCCGGCGCAGCAGCGCCGCGACGGGCGCGAAATAGGAGACGAGCACCCCGGCCAGGCAGAGCAGCGCCAGCATGCTGAAGAGCCGGAACAGCGCCTCGCGCCTGCGATGCCCCTTGAGCGCCGACGCGACGCCGAGCGCGAGTCCGACCAGGACGTGGACGGCGCCCACCGCCAGCGCGAAATACAGCATCGGGATGATCGACGTGCGCCGGTCGATCAACGGCGCCTCGATGCCGATCAGCCTTGCGCCCCACTCGCC
This sequence comes from Nevskiaceae bacterium, assembly GCA_037439865.1. GTDB lineage: Bacteria > Pseudomonadota > Gammaproteobacteria > Steroidobacterales > Steroidobacteraceae > RPQJ01. Next base: position 16,840 of record JBBIVG010000020.1, on the reverse strand, counting down.
GAAGCACTCGCCATAGAGCGCCCCGAAGATGATCGTGTAGAGGGACGCAACGAGCAGGATCTGCCCGGCCTGCCGCAGGATCCGCCGGTCCTTCGCGAACCAGACGAGGCCGGCCGCCGCGGCAAGCAGCAGCACCCCGTAGCCGATGTCGCCCAGGATCATGCCGAAGAACAAGGGGAAGAACACGCCGATGAACGGAGTCGGGTCGATCGACGTGTAGCGCGGCGTCGGCAGGAGCTTGACGAGTAGCTCGAACGGCCGGAAATACGACGGGTTGCGGAACGCGACCGGAACCTCGTCGAGCTCCTGCTGCAGGATCTCGCGCTCCTCGACGAGGACGATTTCGCCGTGCTTCGCGGCGAGCGTCTTGCGCAGGCCCTCCACGCTGGCAGAAGGCATCCAGCCGTAGAGCACGAAGCAGCGATCCGTCTCGTACACGGAGGCGCTGGTCCTGAGGAGTGCGAGGCGATGACGCAGCCATTCGTGGACGTTCTCGTAGAGCCTCCGCCACGACACGGCGAAGTCGTGCGCCTCCTTGTCGATTGCCGTCACCTCGCTCGACAGCTTGTCCTGCCGCTCGCGCGTGGCGCGGAGCTTCTCCGGGAGCGACAGGCCTTCGAGGTAGGTGGGCAGCGCGATTTCCGGGATGTGGTTGCCGCGCAGACCCTCCTTCAGCCTGGACGCGAGGTCTTTCTCCGTCGTGAGCAACCCGATGTACGTGCCGTCCTCGGCACGTGCGGTTCGCACTTCCGCGCCGAGCAGCAGCTTGCCGGCGACGCGGGTGAGTTGCTCGAGGGCGGCCGGGTCGCGGACCTCGACGCCGATGAACTCGAGGCCCGCCGCTTCGGGCCCCTTGGGGACCAGCGACGCGACCGTGCTCAGGAACATGGTGTACCGGCCGAGCTGCGCGAGTTCGCCCTGCAGGGCATCCCTGCGCTTTGCCCGCGCTTCCGCCGCCTCCAGGTGCTTGCCGACCAGCGCCGCGATGGAGTTCACGGCGCGCGACGCGCTCAGGTACGACTCGCGGACCTCGACCCTGGGCAGCAGCGCGAGCAGCCGCTCGACCTTGAGGCTCAGGTCCTCGAGGAAGAGCCGCTCCGCGAGCGTCCTGCCGTCGAGCGCGAGTGGACGCACCTCGAGAGCGGCGTGCTCATCGATCCGCTCCCTGATCTCGGGGTCGATCTGCAGGACCTCGGCGCGCTGGATCGTCTCGAGCACGGGAAGCAGCGCCTGGCGCGGCCCCGTGATCTCGACCTTGGACATCCTAACGAGCACGGGCCGCTTCCGGCACGATCACGGCGATGCGCCCGCGGACCCGCGCAACGAGCTCGTCGTCCCGAAGGTTCTCGACGGCGTTTACGGCTTCGCGCGCGGCCTCGAGGACCTGCGCGGCGCCCGCCCGGGCGGCCTCCCGGGCCGCGTTCCCGCTGCCCTGGGATGCACCCGCAATCCGGGCGAGCTCGGCCTGGTGGGACGCATCGATCTCCCGCCGCGCCGCCTCGAGCCACAGGCTCGCTCTGTCGCGCTCGGCGTCGAGTTGCTCACGAATCTCCCTTTCGACGCCGAGGATCTCCTGGAGAGTGCTCTGCTCCATCGGGATGGACCCCGGCCGGCGACCCCTTGGGCCGCAGCCATCACGGACACGTGCTCCCGCGAACCAGTCTAGTCCGTACTGGCAACCGGACAATCCGCAATAGTGGTAGCCGGGCTCAACCGGCCAGCCGGCGCTCGCGCTCCAGGTACTCCACGAACCGCCGGGCCGCGAGCGTCCTGAGCTGGTCCTTGCGCCAGACGACCGACCAGCGGCGGCGGATGGGAAACCGCGCCACGTCGAGGATGACGAGCCCGGCCCCGCTGCGGCGCCGCGCCGGGACCGAGGACTCGACGACGAGGCGGGACACGACGGCGTTGCCGAGCCCGGCCGCAACCGCGTGCTTGATCGCCTCGTTGCTGCCCAGGCTCATCGCGATCCGCGGCTCGAAGCCCGCCTCCGCGAAGTGTTCCTCGGCCACCAGCCGGGTGCCGCTGCCGGGCTCGCGCATCAGCCACCGGTCGCCGGCGAGCTGGGCGAGGCGGACCTTCCGCCCGGCCAGCGGATGCGTCGCCGGCGCGATGACGACCAGCGGATTGTCCATGATCGGCGCCGTCTCCAGGGGCACGTCCGCCGGCGGCAGCATCATGACCGCAAGGTCGTCCTCGCCCCGATACAGCCGCTCGACGACGCGGTCGCGGTTCTCGACCGCGAGCTCGATCTCGACACCTGGATGCTCCGCGGCGAACGGGCCCACGAGGTCGGGGACGAAATACTCCGCCGTCGTTACCGAAGCGATGCGCAATCTCCCGCGCACGAGGCCGCGGACCTCTGCCATGTTCGACTCGAAGCGCAGCCAGCAGCCGTCGATCTCGCCCACCGTCCGCTGCAGGGCCTCGCCCGCCTGCGTGAGGCGGATGCGGCGCCCCACGGCCTCGAACAGTGGCTCGCCGACCGCCCGCGCGAGCTCGCGGAGCTGCACGCTCACCGTCGGCTGGGTCACGTGCATTTCCTGTGCCGCCCGCGTGACGGAGCCGAGCCGGGCCGCCGCCTCGAACGCGCGCAACTGCTGCGGGGTGATGCGCCGCAGGGACCGGGCCGGGAGTTTCATAGCTTTCTCTCAATGCTTCTGATTAATAACAAATATTTTCATAAATGTTTTCGCATCGCTAGTCTGCGCGCCATCCAACCCGCGAGGACCCGTCATGGCCGCAGTCGAACTCGAACTTCTCGACCGGATTCGCAACGGCGCCGCCCATCCGCACGAGCCGGCGGCGAACGCTGCCGTAGACGTGCCGGTCGCCGTGTCGTACGGCGACGGCATCGGCCCCGAGATCATGGAGGCGACGCTCGCGGTCCTCGATGCCGCGGGCGCGAGGATCGCCCCCCGCCCGATCGAGATCGGCGAGCGGGTCTATCGCGCGGGACAGAGCGCCGGCATCGCCCCCGACGCCTGGAGCACGCTGCGCCACACGCGGGTCTTGCTCAAGGCGCCGGTCACCACGCCCTCCGGCGGCGGCTACAAGAGCCTGAACGTGACGCTGCGCAAGACGCTCGGGCTGTACGCCAACGTCCGGCCCTGCGTCGGCTATGCGCCGTTCGTGGCGACCCGTCACCCGGAGATGAACGTGGTGATCGTCCGGGAGAACGAGGAAGACCTGTACGCCGGCATCGAACACCGGCAGACGGACGAGGTCTTCCAGTGCCTGAAGCTCATCACCTGGCCGGGCTGCGAAAGGATCGTGCGGTATGCCTTCGAGTACGCGCGGGCCAATGGCCGCCGACGCGTCACCTGCATGGTGAAGGACAACATCATGAAGATGACGGACGGGCTGTTCTACGAGGTCTTCCGCGAGATCGGCGCCTCGTACCCGGACATCGAGCAGGACCGCCAGATCATCGACATCGGCGCCGCCCGGCTCGCGACCCGCCCGGAACAGTTCGACGTCATCGTCACGCCGAACCTCTACGGCGACATCCTGAGCGACGTCGCAGCCGAACTGACCGGCAGCGTCGGACTCGCCAGCAGCGCGAACATCGGCGAACGGGTCGCGATGTTCGAGGCGATCCACGGCAGCGCGCCCGACATCGCGGGGCGCGGCATCGCGAACCCGAGCGGCCTGCTGCTCTCGTCAGTGATGATGCTCGTCCACCTGCGGCAGGCGAATACGGCGACACTGGTGCACAACGCCTGGCTGCGAACGCTCGAGGAAGGCATCCACACGGCGGACCTGCGCGGCGGCCAGACGCGACGCACCGTAGGTACGCGCGCATTCGCGGACGCGGTGATCGAGCGGCTCGGCGACGCGCCGCGAAAGCTCGCGCTCGTGGAGTATCGCAACCCGGACGCGCAGCCCGCAGCCGCTGCGTCGCGCCATCCGCGCAGGCCGCCGGCGACCAAGGCGACCGTAGGTGTGGACGTATTCATCCACGACGGCGCCACCACCCCGGACATCCTCGGCAGCCGCCTGTCGTCGCGCGAGACGCCCGCGCTGAAGCTGCAGATGATCACGAACCGCGGCGTCAAGGTCTGGCCGAACGGGTTCCCGGAGACTTTCTGCACCGATCACTGGCGGTGCCGCTTCCAGGTCCGCAGTGACGGCGGCGCGATCGACCACCGGGACATCATCGAGCTGCTCACGCGCATCACCGACGCCGGGCTCGACGTGATCAAGACCGAGAACCTGTGCACCTTCGACGGCGTGGCCGGCTACGCACTCGGACAGGGGCAATAGCGGGCCCGGGGGGGGGCCGCAAGGCAGTCGTGCCGGCCGGCGGCATTGCCGGTAATATCTCGCGACTGGTTCCGATACAGCAGGCAGGGGCTCCGGAGTTGCCGTCCGAACGACGAGTGGCCAGCAAGAAGCGTCGGCGCGTGCGGACCGCACTGGCCGTCGCAGGGCTCGCGCTGCCCTGCTGTCTCGTCGCGCCGGGCCCGGCGGCTGCGGATACGTCACTCCCCGGCGATGGGGCGCTGCCGCTCGCAGTCAGCGCCGGCACGGTCGAGCGGAGCGATGCCGGCCGCAAGTCCGCGCTGGACCCGGACAGCTGGGATGGTCTCGTGACGCTCGTCGTCGAGTACCTGGACCCGGCCGGCGAACTGGGCGAGGCAACCGCCAGGGTGGCGAACACGCAGGAACCGCCGGCGACCTGACGGCGATTTTTTTGGTGGGGTGGTGATGACAGGCCTGCCGACGGCAGACCGCGCTGCGTTCGTGCCGTGGTTTCTCGCGTCCGCCGCAGCGGTGATGCTTCTTTCCTGGTGGCTGGCGGGGCGACCGGTCGATCTACCGGCCGCTGGCCATTCGCCGCTGCAATGCGTCTCGTACGCCCCATCCACCTCGTCGTCGGAGCGCCCCGAGCCCGTCACCCGCGAACACCTGCGTCGCGATCTCGCGCTCATGGCCCGGCAGTTCCGCTGCGTCCGGACCTACTCGGTCTCGGACGGCCTCGACCAGGTGCCGTCGATCGCGCGCGAGCTTGGACTCAAGGTGCTGCTCGGCGCGTGGATCGGCGGCGACAAGCTGCACAACGAGAAGGAACTGCGCCTCGCGATCGAAGTCGCCCGCGCGAACCGGGACGTCATCGAGGGCATCGTCGTGGGCAACGAGGTGCTGCTGCGGCACGAGCTCACGCAGGAGCAGCTGGCGCGGCTGATCGAACGCGCGCGTGACGCCACCGGCCTCCCGGTGACCTATGCCGACGTGTGGGGCTTCTGGGCGGCACACCGCTCGCTCGCGGATTCCGTGTCCTTCGTGACCATCCACGTCCTCCCGTATTGGGACGATCACCCGGTCGCCGGGAACGTGGTCATCCCGTACGTGGAGGCGCTTTACGCGGAGATGAGCAGGCTCTTCCCGGGCAAGCGCGTGCTGATCGGCGAGACGGGCTGGCCGAGCGCGGGCCGGATGCGAGGAGGCATCGAGCCCAGTCGCGTGAACCAGGCGCGCTACCTGCGGGAATTCACGGCGCTAGCCGAGCGCCGCGGGATTCCCTACAACCTGATCGAAGCGTTCGACCAGCCATGGAAACGCGGGCCGGAGGGCACCGTGGGCGGTTACTGGGGCCTGCGCGATACCGCCGGGCACGAGAAGTTCTCCTGGTCGGGGCCCGTCGTCGAGGCGCCGGAGTGGCGCATGGTCGTCATCGTTGCGGCCATGCTGGGTGCCATCGGCGCAATTGCGGGCCTGCTGCTGGCGCGCGGCCGACGAACCAGCAACGCCGTCACGCTCGCCTCGGCGCTGGTTCTCGCCGCAGGCATCGGCGCGCACCAGGTCGGGTACCTGCGCACGAGCAATATCGCGTGGACGGACTGGGTCGCAACGTGCTCGATCGCCATCGCCGCCTGGCTGGCACTCGCGTTCGCCTGCCGGTCTGCCATCGCACCGGCAGGCGCGGGGAGCCGGATGCCGCGCGCGATCGTGCTCCTGCTGCTGGCCGGTTGCGCCTACGCCTGCATCGGCCTCGTGTTCGCCGGGCGCCACCGCGATTTTCCCGTCTGGCTCTTCCTTCCTGCCGTGCTCGGACTCACCACGTACTCCTGGCTGCAGCCGGCCCGCATGGCAGCCGAATTCGTCGCGCGCCGAGCAACGGAAGAGACGGTGCTTGCGATCTGGCTCGTGATGGCCGGTGCAGCGATCCCCGCGATCGAGGGACTTGCGAACCGCCAGGCGCTGGCATGGGGATTCGTGTCAGCCGTGCTGGGACTCAGTGTCCTGCTGCCGCTGGCCGGTGATGCGCGCGAGGACGAGCGACGCACCGATCAGACCGAGGGCTGAACCCCGGAAGTCGTAGAGCACGACGCCCGCGATACCGATCGCGATCGCGAGATACGCTGCCCAGGCGGCGCGCCGCCACGCCGCGACTGCAGCGAGCGCGAGGCTCGTCATGCTGAATCCCTGGTGCAGGAACGCGCGGATGACGAACATCCGTAACGAGCACCACCAGGCGGCATCCTTCAGGTCGCAGGCAGGGCCCAGGTCGTCGCGCTCGATCAGCCCGTAGCGGATCGCCGTTGCGCCGGCGAAGGCGACCAGCGCAATCGCCGCGATCCTCGCGAAGGTCGCGGCGGACAGGCGCAGCAGGCGGTTGCCGTTCATCGACTGCGCCGAGCCGCGATCGCCTCGATCTCGACCAGTGCGCCGGGAACCGGCAGAGCGGCGACCTGCACGGTCGTGCGTGCGGGCAGCCTGCCCTGCGTCGCGGCGCCGAAATGGCGCGTGTACGCCTTCATCAGCCCCTCGAAGTCCATGGCCCCGCCCTTGCGCGGGTCGCCGACCAGGAACACGTTCATCTTCACCACGTCGGCCAGCGTGAGCCCCGACGCCGCGAGTTCCTTCGCGAGCTTGTCGAGAACGCTCGTGGCCTGCGTCTCGGTGTCGCCGAGCCGTTCGACGCTCCCGGCCGGTGCGTCGGGCTTCGCCACGTCCGCGAGCGTGCCGCTCAGGAACACGAGATCAGTCCCGGCCGGCACCAGCACGCTGCTCGCGATCGGGAAATCGCCGGCCTGGCGGCGAATGATCTCCTGCGCCTGCACAGGGAGCGTGGCCAGTACCAGCAGGACGCAAGTCGCAATGGTGTATCGCTTCATCGCCAGTTCCTCGACTCACGTTGGTCCGGGACCGACATGGTCGCAGACAAGACGCTGGTCGCAAAACGCTGGAACCGCCGCAAGCGGCCGTCCATACTCGGCGCCGGGGGACACCCCCGGGGAGAATGCGCCGTGAACAAGAACAACACGTCGCGCAGGGATTTCCTGCGCGCATCCGGTGGCACATTGGGCATCGCGTGGCTCGGCATGCAGTGGCCGCAACTGGCCGCCGCCGCCGAACACGCTCACGAAGTCGCGGCCGGCAACGCCGATCACACGTTCAAGGTGCTCACGCCGTCCCAGGCGCGCGACGTGGAGGCCATCGCGGCGCAGATCGTGCCGAGCGGCGCGACTCCGGGTGCACGCGAAGCCGGCGTCGTTTATTTCGTCGATCACGTCAGCGCCGGGATCTTTGCGCAGCGCGCGCCCGAACTCCTGTCCGGACTTGCGGCATTCCAGGATGACTTCGCTCAGCGCCACCCGGGACCGGGATCGTTTGCCGACGCCTCGGACGCCGAGCAGCTCGCCCACCTGAAGACAGTCGAGACCACGCCGTTCTTCAACACGATGCGCTTCCTCACGGTGGCCGGCCTGCTCGCGCTGCCTTCCTACGGGGGGAACGAGAACAAGGTCGGCTGGCAGCTGGTCGGCTTCGTCGACCGCCACGTCTGGTCGCCGCCCTTCGGCTGGTACGACGAGCGATACACCGGCTTCGAGCCGTATGTCCGGGAACCGCGGTCGTGAGCGCCCGCAAGTTCGGGCCGAAAGACACCGTGGATTTCGTCGTCGTCGGGTCGGGCGCCGCCGGCGGCGTCATGGCGCGCGAGCTGTCGCAGGCTGGCTTCGAAGTGCTGGTCCTCGAGCAGGGCCCGCGCCACACCGCCGCCGAATTCCGGCACGACGAACTCGACAACTGGTACAACAACGCGCTGCTGAACAACCTGGAGTCGAGCCCGCAGACGTTCCGCCGGACGCCGCAGGAGAAGGCCGAGCGCGTGCGCGACATGCCGGCCGCCTGGTATGCGCGGACGGTCGGCGGCAGCAGCGTTCACTTCACCGGGAATTTCTGGCGCCTGCACGAGGTGGATTTCAAGGAGCGCAGCGTCCTCGGGCCCATTTCGGGCACATCCTTTGCCGACTGGCCGATCGATTACGCGGAACTCGAGCCGTACTTCACGAAAGTTGAATGGGAAGTGGGCGTCTCGGGCCTCGCCGGCGCGAGCCCGTTCGATCCGCCACGCTCGAAGCCCTACCCGATGCCGCCGCTGCCGGTGAAATCCTCGGGCGCGCTCCTCGAGCGCGGCGCCCGCAAACTCGGACTGCACCCGTTCCCGGCGCCGATGGCGATCGCGTCGGTGCCCTATCGCGGCCGCCCGAGCTGCGCGCACTGCGGCTTCTGCATCGGCTTCGGCTGCGAAATGCGCGCCAAGTCCTCGACCCTCTACACGATGATTCCCGAGGCGGAGGCCACCGGTCGCTGCGAGGTGCGCAGCGAGAGCTACGTGTTCCGCATCGACGTGAACGAACACAACCGCGCGACCGGCGTCGCGTACTTCGACCGGGACAAGCGCGAGCACTTCCAGAAGGCACGTGCGGTCGTCGTGTGCGCGAACGGCGCTGAAACCGCGCGACTGCTGCTCATGTCGGCCAGCGCGAGCCACCCGGACGGGCTCGCGAACTCGAGCGGCCTCGTGGGCAAGAACCTGATGTTCAACACCTATTCGGAGGTCGGCGCGGTCTTCGAGCACGAGTTGAACGAGTACAAGAGCGTGCAGGTCACGCGCATCGTCCACGACTTCTACGACGCCGACCCCAGGCGCGGCTTCTACGGCGGCGGTGGCTTCGACGGCCGGATCGGCCCGAATCCCATCGGCTGGTCGCTCTTCTCGACCCCGCCGGATCGTGCGTGGGGCGCCGATTTCAAGGCGCTGCTCGAGGCCATGCCGCGCGCGATGGTCTGCGCGAATCACGGAACGTCCCTCCCGCTCGAGACGAATCGCATCGACCTCGACCCCGAACTCAAGGATGCCTGGGGCCGCCCGGCGATGCGCGTCACCTACCAGGACCACCCGGACGATCTCGCCTTCTCCCGGTTCCTGCAGGATCGCTCGGCCGAGGTGATGGAAGCCGCGGGCGCACAACAGGTCTGGAAGGTACCGGTAGTGGATGCGATCAACAGCCCTCATCTGCTCGGCACGTGTCGCATGGGCGACGACCCGAAGGCGTCCGTCGTGGATCGCTACCATCGCACGCACGACGTGCGGAACCTGTTCCTCTGCGACGGGTCGAGCATGGTCACGTCGGGACGTGGACAGCCGACCATGACGATCCAGGCGCTCGCATTCCGGGCGGGAGACCACATCGCGCGGTTCGCGAAACGCGGCGAGATCTGACGACGCGGCGCCGCCGGGGTGGCGGAGCCGTCGCGAGGCCCTCGTCCCGGCCCATCGGTCCGGGTTTTTCCCGGCTCCCCGTGACGACGGAAACCGGTATGCTCGTCCGATCCCGTCGATCGAGCGGTCCGCGAGCGCACGAACTCGTGCGTCGACACGCGAGCGGCGGGCGAAGGACCATGAAACGCCCAGCCAATCCATCACGCAAGCACACTCCCCGTCGCGCCCGGCCCACGGTATCCGGCCTCTCGGCCCGCGCGCTCTCGACACCCGAGCCGTTCGTCCGCCTCTTCGCGCGCAGGGTCCAGCAGGAAGGCGCGCTCGACCTGACGCAGGGCGACTACAAGAACGCGGACTTCGCGCCCCACCCGGAAGTCGTGCGGGCCGCGCAGCGGATCACGCGCAACACCGTGCACAGCTACGGGCCCGCGGTCGGCCGCATGGACGTGCGCAGCGAGGTCGCGGACTTCTTCAATCGCGACGGCCTGCTCGACTACCCGGACACCGAGGTCCGCTTCCTCCCGGACGAGGTCCTCTTCACGCCGGGCACGCGAGCGGGTCTTGCGATCGTGCTCGAAGTGCTCGGGGCGGACGGCTCCGGTGTCGTCGTGCCGCGCCCGAGCTGGGAGTACGACTGGTTCATCGAGCGCGCGGGCAAGAAGGTCGTCGAGTTGCCGACTTCGGCGCCCGAGTTCCTGCCCGATCCGAAGGACCTCGACCGGTTGCTGGCCCGGGGCGGCATATCGTCGGTCATCCTCAATAACCCGCACAACCCGACGGGGCGCGTCTATCCGCGTTCGCTCGTCGAGGAAATCGTGCGCGTAGCGGTCAAGCACCGCTGCTACGTGCTCTACGACTCGGTGTACCAGCGGCTCGACTACGTCGGCTGGTTCGTCAATCCGGCCTTTGCCTCGCCGGAGTGGCGCGACTGGGTGGTGTCGCTTTCGGGCCTGTCGAAGATGGACATGTTCGGCGCCTCCACCGGCGCGCGCGCGTGCTGGCTCATCATCTCGGACCAGGTCCGCTCGAACGGCGTCCGGGCCCGGGAGATCCTCGCCAACCTGTCCGCGTGGCTCGTCGCGACGCCCTCGACACTCGCTCAGGACTGGGCGCTGGCGGCGCTGCAGAGCCCGCTCGCCGCGCTCAGGCGACCCTCGCCCTACATGCGCGAACGACGCGACTTCATGCTGCGCGCCGCGGACGAACTCGCGCACCTCGGCATCGAGCGGACCGACTTCGGCGGCACGTTTTATGCCCCGCTCGCGTTCCCCGGACTCGTCGGCGAGCCCTTCGACCGGCTGCGCAACGGCGTCCACGAGAAGGCCATCGTCAGGAACTCGGTGGACGCGTTCGAGTTCCTGCTGTCGGGCGGCGTCGGCGGCATCCCGTTCGCGGCCTTCGCCGGCGGACCCGACAGCACCGACCGGTACGGCACGTGGCAGCGTCTCTCGTACGGATCGAAGGACGTGAAGGAACTCGCGGTCTTCATGGACCGCGTGCAGGCGCGCATCGAGCAGCAAGGCCGCCTCGGCGCGGGAGCCGTCGCACCGCCGAGGCGACGTGCCGGCGAGGACGAGACGTGGGAGAGCACCTGCACGGCCCGCGGCTACGGTGCGCTCGACGGTCTCGACAGGAAAGCGTTCGCTGCCGCCCGACGCCGCTTCCTCGCGGACCCGCGCCGCGAGACGCTGCGGCTCACCGGGACGAAGCACCCGGACTCGACGGCGCATCGCGCGGAACAGCTCGAGCGCGCGCTGAAGTCGGTGCCGCCGAAGGCGCCCGACCCGGCGCACCTCGCACTCAAGCACCTCGAGTGGAATCCGCTGATGGAGGCGCAACTCGAGTACGAGGAGTCCATCGCCGACCTGCTCGGGCCATGCAGCGAAGTCCTGCTGGACATGGAGGGACGCCAGATCAGCCCGGACTGGCTGGACGTCCCGGAGAAGGTCGCGCTGGCGCTGCTCCGGCGCGGGATCGTCCCTGGCGAAGACCGTCACCTGCTGCTCCGCGTGCCGAATCCGTTCCTGGAGCAGGACGAGGAGAAGGTCTCCAAGATCCTCGCATCCGTCGCGCGGACCAACGTGCTGTTCCACCTCGCGTGCGAGCACCTCGGCGTCGAGCCGAAGCAGAACGCGATCTACGAGATATCGATCCCGCAGGTGAACTCGAGCGCCGAGATCGGCGCCGTAATCAAGATCGGCACGTTGTACCTGCAGGCGGTCGCCGGGCTGTTCGAGGGAACGCCCGATCGCGTCGATGCGTTCCTGTCGTCGCGCGTGCCCAAGTCGAAGCGCGCGGCGATGATCGCCCGCGTGAGTCGCGTCCGGCTCGTGCCACTCTGCGAGAACGTCGGCGCCCTCGCCCATCTCCCCGACCTGCTCGAGAAGTTGTACGTCGCGCTCGAGCGCGGCATCGGCGTGGAGGACCTGCCCACGCCGGGGACGTTCCGCACGTCGTTCGAGCAGGCCGAGGCGGAGGTCCGCGTGTTCGTGGCCATGTCGGACACGGCGCTGCAGAGCGGCAAGATCGCCACGGATGCCGCCTGTACGCTGGCCGTTGCCGGGCGCGAGGAAGCCGAGCGCAGGCTGGCGGTCCACGCCCGTCGCCTCGGTGAGCCCGCGCCGCGAGTCACGTATCTCATCGGCGCGGGGCGCGCGGGGTTCCGCGGCGGCTTCGACCCGGCGCACCCGGGGGTGATCACGCAGTTCGCGCAGGCGGACGGCGTGACGATGCAGGGCATCCGGGCCGACGCGCCACAGGAAGCGTCGCGCCTGGCTGAAGCCTTCCGCGCCAGGGTTGCGGCTCGGTTGAAGCGCAGGGACCGGGCGCATGCCCTCTCCGGCGCCGATGCCGAATCCATGGCCAAGGTGCTCGAAGCGGGCGTAAAGGCGCACACTGAAACCCTGCTGCGCATCGCGCCGCTGCTCGCGCCGTTCGGCAACCTGGTGCCGCAGACGCGCGTACGCATCCGCGCGACGGGGTCCGCGAACTACGGGCGCTCGATCCCGACGTACCCGCCGGAATGGGGCGGCGGCCAGGTGCTGCCGGACGATCGCGACCTCCGCGACGCCTGGCCCGAGGGCGTCACCCTTCCGCGGGCAATCGTCTACAACCTCGCGTGCACGACACTCGGGCTGCCGGCGGTCACGAGCGACCTGTCCGTGCTGGACCGGCGCACGGCCGTGCTGCTCGAGCGCCACGTGCCGGGCTACCGCGAGATCATCGCGAGCGAGCTGCCGTCGTTCGTGAAAGACGCGGCGGCGCTGGTCTTCGGCCGCAAGCTTGCCGAGACGACGGCGCGTCGCTGCCTGCGCGCTGCGGCGGCGCTATGGGTGGATGCCCGCGCGCGCGATGACCTCGTCGCGCCGACGTGCCTCTTCGCCATGCAGTACCTGCGTTACATGGCCGAGGACTCCGAAAGCTGGGACGAGACCAAGGAGCACGAGAGCCAGACGACGCGCGAGGAGGAACTCATCCGCGAGACATCGAGCGTCGCGTTCGCCGCGCTCTGTGCGGGGCGGCCGGGCGACCGCTGGCCCGTCCTACAGGCGATGGTCGACGCCGAGGACGCCCCCCGGCTCCTGCTCGCACGTGAACTCACGATCGAGGAGAAGCGCGAGTTCGTCGATCTCAGGATCGAGGGCTGGCTGCGCAGCCTGCCGGAATCCCTGTCGCAGGAGCTGCGTCGAGAGTGGTCGCAGCTGCGCGAGTTGCCGAAGGACGAGTTCGAGCTCGACGCGATCCGGCGCCTGATTTCGCTCGAGAAGCTGCGCGGCAGCCGTGGCGCCTAGCTCGAAATGACGGCCGCCCGCGCGGCGCACGACCCGTTTACAATCGGCAGCCAAGAATAGATCAGGCAGGGGGGACATGAGCACGGTCACGGAGACTTCCGAGGCGGGCCGTCGAGCGCGCACGGTCAGGCGCGTGCTCGTCGCGCTGATCTTCTGCGCGGCGGCGCTCAACTACGTCGATCGGCAGGTCCTCGCCCTGCTGAAGCCGATCCTCCAGGAGACGTTCACCTGGGACAACCAGGACTTCGCGCACCTGGGCTCGGTGTTCCAGCTCGCAGCCGCCTTCGCGCTGCCGTTCGTCGGCTGGTTCGTCGACCGGATCGGCGTGCGCTGGGGCTACATGCTCGCAGTCGGCCTGTGGAGCGTCGCGGGGATGGCGCACGCGTTCGCGACGTCGATGCAGCAATTCGTCACGGCGCGCGCGGTGCTTGCGGTCGCGGAGTCGGTGCACACGCCGGCGGCCGTCAAGAGCATGGCGACCTATCTGCCGCTGAGGGAGCGCTCGCTCGGCATCGGGCTCATGAACACGGCGCCGAACGTCGGCGCGGTCCTCACGCCACTGCTGATCCCGCCGATCGCGCTGGCGTTCGGCTGGAAGAGCGCCTTCCTCTTCACCGGCGCGCTCGGGTTCGTGTGGATCCTGTTCTGGTGGCCGAGCGTCCGCCAGCTGGTTCCGGTGCAGCCCGAGTCGGCGTCGACCGTCGCCCAACGCCCTCCCGTCGCATGGTCGAGCCTGTTCCGCGATCGTCGGACCTGGGCCTTCGTGGGGGCGAAGCTGCTGGTCGACCAGGTCTGGTGGTTCATCCTGTTCTGGACGCCCGACTTCTTCCATCGCCAGTTCGGCATGGGCCAGTCGGAGCTCGGCCGGCCGATCGCGGTCGTGTACACGATGGCGGCGATCGGCGCGCTGTCGAGCGGCCTGATCTTCCCGCGGCTGCTGGACCGCGGTTTCGCCGTCGATCGCGCGCGCAAGATCCCGATGCTTGTGTACGCGCTGCTCATCCTCCCCATCCCGCTCGCCGTCACCGCGGGCTCGCCGTGGACGGCGGCCCTGATCATCGGGCTCGCGCTCTTCGCCCACCAGGGCTTCATGACGAACCTGTTCGGCCTCGCGGCGGACGTCGTGCCGCCGCAGGTCGTCGCGACCGTCATCGCGCTCGGCGCCGTGGCGGGCAATCTCTCCGGCACGGCCATCATCGAGTTCGCCGGCTGGTCGCTCGAGCACGGCCACGGCTACTGGCCGATGTTCGCGATCTGCGGCAGCGCCTACCTCCTCGCGCTAGGGTGGATACACTTCATGGTGCCGCGCCTCAGGCTGGCCGACGAAGGCGGCGCCGCGGCCGAACGCTAGGCGCTGGCGTATCTCGACCGGCCGCAGGCGAGCAAGACGACCGGCAACCTGGCGCTAATCGGCGGGCTCGATCTGCGAGTCGAGCTGCAAGCAGATTCTGGAGGGCCCGGTCGTCGGGATCCTGCGGATGCAGCGCGGGTGGAGCAGGAGCACGCACGATGGATCAGGACGGTTTCGGCCGGCGCCCGGCTGCCCAAATCCACCTGAGTCCACGCTAAGCTAGCGACCCGCGCGAATGCGCGGCTTCCAGGGTCAGGGGCACTACCGCATGGCTGACGTCTTCGTTTCCTACGCCCGCAGCGACAAGGCGCTGGTTGCGCCGCTGGTCGCCGCCATAGAAGCGAAGGGGTGGTCCGTGTGGTGGGATCCGGCAATTGCTCCCGGCCAGGAGTTCGACGGGCGCATCGACGCCGAGCTCGACGCGGCCGGCGCGGTACTGGTCGTCTGGACGCCGACGTCCGTCACGTCGCGCTGGGTGCGTGGCGAGGCGCGCGAAGCCGCCGAGCGCGGCATCCTCGTGCCCGTGCGCTTCGAGGGCGCGCGACTGCCGATCGACGTGCGAGCCATCCACACGACCGACCTGGACGGCTGGGGAGGCAATCCGGACAGTCCCGCCTGCCGGGAGCTCCTGAGCGCGCTGGGCGCGATGATCGAGAGCCAACGTGGACCCCAGACCGCGCGTTCGACGTCCGCATCGACCACCCCGGCCGCAACGGCCAGCGCGCCCAGCGTCTCGATCTGCGTCCTGCCCTTCTCCAACATGAGCGGCGACGTGGAGCAGGAGTACTTCAGCGACGGCATCAGCGAGGACGTCATCACGGACCTGAGCAAGGTGTCCGCCCTGTCGGTCGTCGCGCGCAACACGGCTTTCTCGTTCAAAGGCAAGACCGTGGACATCCCGCAGATCGCGCGGCAACTGAAGGTCAGTCACATCCTCGAGGGCAGCGTGCGCAAGGCCGGCCAGCGCGTGCGCATCACGGCGCAGCTGATCGACTGCTCCACCGGCAATCACGTGTGGGCCGAGCGCTACGACCGCGACCTGAACGACATCTTCGCCCTGCAGGACGAAATCTCGCGGGCGATCGTCGCGGCGCTGAAGCTGAAGCTCATGCCCGAGGAGAAGAAGGCCCTTGGCCAGCGTGGCACCACGAACCTCGAGGCCTACAACCTCTACCTCATGGCCCGCCAGCACTATTCGACCGGCCTGCTGAGCGACGCGCGCAAGAGCGACACGGTGATCCGGCTCTGCCGCGGCGCCATCGAACTCGACCCGAACTATGCGCGGGCCTGGGCACTCATGGCGACCGCGCAGCGAATGCGGCTTTACTCGACCGGGGACGGCGACAACGGAGCCGTCGCCGCCTCGCGCGCGATCGCACTCGACGACAATCTGGCGGAGGCGCACGCCGCCCGGGGCGGCATCCTCGCCGCGAGCGGTGAGTACGATGCCGCGCAGGCCGAGATCGAGACGGCCTTGCGCCTCGACCCGGAGTCGGTGGACGTGCACCGCGAGGCGGCGCGCCTGCGTTTTCACCAGCACCGGTTCGATGATGCCATCCGGCACTGGGAAAAGGTCTCGGCGCTGTCCGAGACCGATTACGCCTCGGGCCCGCTGCTCATCACCTGCTACACGGCCATCGGCGACGAATCAGGTGTGCGCCGCGTCGCCGAGAGCACTCTCGCCCGGGCAGAGAAGGCCGTATCGGTCGAGGCCGACAACGGCTCGGCCATGGGCGCGGTCATCTCCTGCCTGGTCGCGCTCGGCCAGATCGACCGGGCGAAGGAATGGTCGCGCCGCGCGGTTCTCATCGACCCCGACAACATGAACATGCGTTACAACCTGGCGTGCGACATGGTGATCCACGCGCGCGACTTCGACATGGCGCTCGACCTGCTCGGCCCCGTCTGCGCGAAGATGGGCAAGGAGCGCATGGAATGGCTCAAGAGCGACCCGGATCTCGACCCGGTCCGCGATGATCCACGGTTCCAGGCGATGCTCGCCGCCGCCGAGGCCCGGCTGGCAGCGACGGGCGGTGGCACGGGGCCGACGGCCTAGCGACACGATCGGCCTGTGCTAGAGTCGCGCGAACTTCGCGGAGCACGACTTGGCCGACATCTTCATTTCCTATTCCCGCCAGGATAAGGCGCGCGTCGCGCCACTGGTCACCGCGCTCGAGGCGGAGG
>JBBIVG010000019.1:0-20270 GCA_037439865.1 Nevskiaceae bacterium | reverse complement strand
ACGGCCGCATGCACGAAGGGTCGACGTGAGCGCGGATGGCACGAATGCCAGTGTCGAACTGCTGTCGTGGGACGGCCACGACCTGCGCTACATGGAGGATGGCGTCGTACGCTCCACGGTCTGCGTGGCGGACGGCATCGCGCTGCAGCTCGCGCAGGACGGCGCGGTCATTACGATCGGCGAAGTCTCGCCGTGGCCCTCGGCGGACGGTGCCATCGACCCGCGGCTCGCACGGGCCCCGGTGGCGGGCACGATCGCCGCGATCAGCGTCGCTCCCGGTGACGTCGTGGCGGCCGGACAGCAACTCGTCTGCGTCGAGGCCATGAAAATGGAAATGTGGCTGGTCGCGCGCGGCGCCGGCCGGGTGCGCGCCGTCCACGCCCAGGTCAAGGAAAGCGTGGAAGCGGGCACGGTGCTCGTCGAACTCGAGATCGAGGAGAACGGCTGATGGACAAGGCGATCATCACGTGCGCACTCACGGGCGTGCTCACCAATCCGAAGCAGCATCCCGTGCCGGTGACGCCGGAGCAGATGGCCGCCGAAGCGCGCGACGCGTTCAACGCGGGCGCCACGGTCATGCACGTCCACTTGCGCCGGCAGGAGCCCGGCATGGGTCACCTGCCCAGCTGGGAGCCCGACGTCGCCGAGTCGGTGGTGAACGCGATCCGCGCGGCCTGCCCGGGCGTGGTGATCAACCTGACGACCGGCGTAATCGGCAAGGACGTCTCCGGCCCGCTCGCCTGCCTGAAACGCGTGAAGCCCGAGGTCGCGGCCTGCAATGCCGGCAGCCTCAATTACCTCAAGATCAAGGATGACGGTACCTGGGCCTGGCCGCCCATGGTGTTCGACAACCCAGTCGAGAAGGTCAAGCAGTTCCTCGACGTGATGAACGAGCTCGGCACGCACCCCGAGTTCGAATGCTTCGACGTCGGGATCGTCCGTTCGGTCGGCATGTACCTCAAGGCCGGCATGTTCTCGGGCGTCCCCGAGGTGAACTTCGTCATGGGCGTGGCGAGCGGCATGCCGTGCGATACGGACCTCCTCGCGCTGCTGCCGCGTTATGCCCCGCCGGGCGCGGTCTGGCAGACGACGCTCATCGGCCGCGCCGAAATCTGGCCCGTGCACCAGAAGACCGCCGACCTCGGCGGCATGCTGCGCACCGGGCTCGAGGACACGTTCTACCTGCCCGGTGGCGAGCGCGCCCCCGGCAATGGCGCGCTGATCCAGGCGCTCGCGCGCTGCGCGCGCAACGCCGGCCGCGAGGTGGCGAGCCCGGCGGAGACCCGCGCGCTGCTGGGACTGCCCCCGGCCGCCTGAGTCGTCTCGGCGCCGTTCAGCGCTCCCAGACGACCTCCCTGCGTTCCGACACCCAGCGCTCGTAGTTCCGCGCATACACCGCCTCGATGCGATTGCGCTTGACCTTGAGCGTAGGCGTCACGAGGTCGTTGTCGACCGTCCAGCTCTCTGCGACGACCACCAGGCAGTCGAGCTGCTCGTGGGGATCGAGCGACTGGTTAATGCCCTGCATGTGCGCCGCGAGCGATTCCTCCAGCGTCCTGCGTCCCGTCGGATCCTCGGCCCGACGGGCCGCGTCCACGTTCAGCATCACGAGCGCGACCGGCTGGCCAAGGCTCGCACCGGTCACGCAGCACGCTTCGATAGCCGTGTGCGTCACGAGCCTGTCCTCGATCGGCGCCGGTGCCACGTACTTGCCCTTGCCGGTCTTGAAGAGATCCTTGACGCGACCGACGATCCGGAGGTTGCCTTCGGTGTCGAGCTCACCCTTATCGCCGGTGCGGAGCCATCCGTCGTCGGCCAGCACCTCGCGCGTGAGCTCGGGCTGCCGGAAGTAACCGAGCATGTTGCCGGGGCTGCGGACCAGGATTTCCTGCGTCTGCGGGTCGAGCCGGCTCTCCACTCCGTCGTACGGGACGCCCACGGTGCCGGGTCGCGGCACACCCGGCCTCGTGGCGTGCGAGACGCCGCAATTCTCGGTCATGCCGTACACCTCGACGAGATCGAGCCCGAGCCTGTGATACCAGTTGAGAAGCTCGGCCGGCATCGGCGCGGCACCGCCCGCGGCCACCTCGCACTGGTCGAGACCGAGCCCGGCGAGCACTTTCTTCGCAACGATTCGACGCACGACGGGAATCCGGAGCAGACGGTCGAGCTTTTCGCCCGGCATCTTCGCGAGCACGCCCTGCTGGAACTTCACCCACAGCCGCGGCACGGAGAAGAAGATCGTCGGCCGCGCTCGCCGGAGATCCCCAGCAAAAGTCTCGAGCGAATCGCTGAAATACACGTGCATGCTGCTGATGAGCAGCCCGTGCTCGACGAGCGTCCGCTCGGCGACGTGCGACAGCGGCAGGTAGCTCAGGATGCGGGCGCGCTCGTTGATGTGCAGGCGCTTGCGGACCGCGCCGATCGACCATGCGAACGTCGCGAAGCTGTGCATTACGCCTTTCGGCATGCCGGTGGTACCGGACGTGTACATGATGGTGCACAGCTCGTCCCCGCTTCGAACGGGATTCCCCGGCAGCGGCGGCGTAGCGGCCACGATGCTGTCCCAGGTCGGATACGACTCGTCCGGCGCGAGTGGCAGGCGGATGCACGCCAGGTCCGCCGGCACGCCCTGCTTCATGTGGTCCCAGCCGTCGAGCTTGCCGACGAACAGCAGCTTCGCCTCGCTGTGCTCGAGAATCTGGCGGATCGTCGACGGGGCAAGCGTCGGGTACAGCGGCACCGAGACGTAGCCGGCCATCCAGATCGCGAAGTCCGCGATGAGCCAGTGCGCCGTGTTCTTCGACAGCAGCGCGATGCGTGCTCCGGGCTCGAAGCCGAGGCCCTTGAGATGAGCGGCCATGCGCCGGGACTGGTCCATCACCTCCCGCCAGGTGAACTCCCTCACGGCCCCGCCGCCGATCGGCTGAGTCAGCACGACGCGGTCCGGCGAGGTCCGCTCCCAGTGATAGAGGCGCTGCAGCTGCAGCTCTTCAGGTTCGACGGTGTTGTTCATCGCCGTCACACTAGCAGAATTCAATTTGTCGTCGGAGTCGTCGGCCACGTGTCGCGCCGCGTCGGGTCGATGCTGACGTCACCGCCGAGCTCGGTGATCAGCGACCTGAATCGAGGGTCCGCCCGGAACTGAGCGAACAGCGGGTCGCACCACAGTCCGCGCGCCCGTCGCGGCGCCGGTAACTCGAGCGATTCTCTGATCAATTGCAGTGCGGCAGCCATATCGCCAGCGCGCGCAAAGGCCGCCGCAACGAAAAGCTGCGTGCTTGCTCGCTGGAGCAGCGCACCGTGCTCCGGGAACTCCAGCAGAGATCGCTTCGCGTATTCAACGGCGCGAGCATGGTCATCCAGCAGCGAGTAGTGCAGCGCGATCCACGACAGGTTGTCCGCCTTCTGGTCGCCACGCGGAAGATCCCTGTCCCTCTGCAGGTACCGTCCAAGGCTTTGCCGAAGCAGTGATCGTGCCTCGGCCTTCTGGCCCGCCGCCAGTCTGGCGGTAGCCATGCGCCAGGTCGAAGAATCGTCGCCGGGTCCCGCGATCGCCACGAATCGTTCGGCCGCCGCCACGGCCCCCGGCCCGTCACCCGTCTGCCACGCGAAATACCAGGTCTCCCCCCACGGCTCGGGACTGCCCGGATACCGGCGCCGCACATCCTCCAGGCTCGCCTCCGTGGCGGCCAGGTCGCAGTCCATGTCGCCCGCCAGGATGCCGGGCAGCACGGCAAGCGCGATGTTATCGGGTCTCGCGGCCAGGCCGGCGGCGATGACCTCGTTGGCCTCCGTGCGTCGGCCGAGCCCGGCCAGTGCCTGGGCCGCACTCCTGGAAGCGCTGCCGGACGGATCGAGTTCCGCCGCGCGCTTGAACAGCGCCGCGCCCTCCTCCCAGCGCCCCTGCCAGCGCCGGAGGTAGCCGAAAGCCAGGTGTGCCTGCGCGTCATTCGGCAACGCCGGGACCGCACGCTCAAACTCCTGCGCGGCCCGTTCGATGTCCGTCACCCCGCGATAGAAGTAGACCGCCTGCGCAAGGTGCCCCTCGGGGAGCGTGGGATCGAGGGCGAGCGCTCGCTGGGCTTCGCTCTTCGCGAGCGGCAATTTGTCGCCGCGCCGGGCCGGTTCCAGGAACGCCGACCACGTATAGACCATGCTCAGCTGGGCGTGTGCAGCAGCGAAATTCGGATCGAGCGTCACGGCCTGGGCGAACTCGGCGATGGCGGGCTCCCACAGGCCACGCCCGGCATGGCTGCGACCGAGCACATAGTGTTCGTACGCAGCCGGACTGCTGGTCAGGCTGCCCTTCAGCCGCTCGGCTTCACCAGTCGTCAGCCGGATCCGCAGCTGCTCCGCGACTGCCTGCGCGATCTCGCTCTGCACCGCGAACAGGTCGTCGGCATTCCGGTCGTACGTTTCGGCCCAGAGGTGCGCGTCGGTCGCCGCGTCGATGAGCTGCGCCTGCACGCGGAGCCGCTTCCCGTCGCGCGCGACGCTGCCCTCCAGGACCGCGCCCACGTGCAACGAGTTCGCAACCTCGCGGATCGTCGGATGCTTGCCCTCGAACTGGAGCACCGAGCCTCGTGAGATCACCGAGAGTCCCGGCACCTTGGCAATCTGCGTCAAGAGCGTGTCGTGCACGCCGCTCGCGAATGCGACGTTCGCTGGATCATTGCCGAAGTTCTCGAAGGGCAGGACCGCGAGTCGCCGCCGATCCGCGGCCGGTGTCGGCTTCGTCCCGGCAATGTTGCTCGCCGCGGAGCTGGTCGCAGGCGGGACATGCGCGACCTGCCGAACGATCAGCCCGCCCCCGGCCAGCAAGACAGCGAGGATGACGAGTTCGGCGCGCGTGAATCGCTGCTCGCCGCGATCACCGTGGAACCATGCGAGCGTAATGGTTACCGGCACGCCCACCGCGGCGACAACGGCACCGACGCGCGTGAGCACTTCAGGCCACTGGAAAGTTGCGACCGCAAACTCCAGGCCCTGCAACAGTCCCCACGCGACCGCGACATAGCCGAGCCCCCACTGCACCACCTTGCGGTGGCGCAGCTTGCCCCACGCGCTCGCGCCAGGTCCTGAGCTGGGCTCGGTCACTCGGCTGAATCCCCCTGTCGTCGAGTGTAGCCGAGCCCGCGGCTTCGGGGATTCACGGCGCGCGTCGGCTCACGAACGCTCCGCCCCGCCGTATCATGCGTGCATGCAGCGAACGCTTGTGACCGTCGGGTTCCTGATCGCCCTCGCCGGCCTGCTCTGGCCTTGGCTCTCCAGGCTCCCTTTGGGCCGCCTGCCCGGCGACATCGTGGTCGACCGCCCCGGATTCAAGCTCGTCGTACCGTTCACCAGCATGATCCTGGTGAGCCTTCTGCTGAGCCTCATCGTCTGGCTCCTGCGACGCTGAGCCCGTCAGTCCTTACTGCTGCGCGTAGATCTTCACGACCTCGTACAGGAACTTCCGGCCGTCCATCAGCGATTGCACTCGGATGCGCTCGTTGAGGCCGTGGGCGTTGCTGCCTTCCTTGTCGTGGAACATGCCGGAGAGCCCGTAGGTCGGAATACCCGCAGCATTGAGGAAGCGTCCGTCCGTGCCGCCGGTCGACATGGTCGGGATGATCGGCACGCCGGGCCACAGTCCGGCGGCGACCTTCCTGATGGGATCCATGATCTGCGGCGTCAGCGGCGGGACCGGCGCCGAGATGCCGGGCTCGCCCACGAGGCTGATCCGGATTCCGTCGCCCGCTACGATCCGCTGCAGTTCCGCCTTGACCGCTTCGATCGGCGTCCCCGGCAGGATGCGGCAATTCACGTTCGCCCGAGCGCGCTGCGGCAGCGCATTCGGCGCATGGCCGCCCGAGATCTCGGTGGTCACGCAGGTCGTGCGCAGCATGCCGTTCCAGCTGGGGTTCGCCGTCCACAGGCGCTGGGCGGCCGCCTCGTCCGGCGGGTCCTTGAGCACGGCACGCATGTCCGCGGCGATCTCCGGAGGCGACAGCTTCGCTTGCGCCTCGAAGTACGCTCGCGTGGTCGAACTCAGGCTGATCGGGAACTGGTAGGCCGCGAGCTTCGTGAGACCGGCCGCGAGCTCATTGATCGCGTTCTCGCGCACCGGCCGCGAACTGTGTCCGCCCTTGTTCGTCGTCTCGAGCAGAAAGTCCTGGTAGGTCTTTTCGCCCGCCTGGATGTCGAGCGAGACCGGCTTGCCGTCGGGCCCCAGCAGTCCGCCAGCGCCCTCGTTCAGCGCGAACTTCGCCTTGAGCACCGCAGGTTGCGTGCGCAGCAGCCAATCCACGCTGTTGAACGTGTCGGAGGTCTCCTCGCCGCAGGTCAATGCGAGCTTGACCGGGCGCAGCGGCTTCAATCCCTGGCCCTGGAACCGAACGAGGATGTCCGTGAACACGGCGGCCATCGCCTTGTCGTCGCTCACGCCCCGCCCGTAGAAGAAGCCCCCCTCCTCGACGAGCTTGAAGGGGTCGCGTTCCCAGTCCTCGCGCTTCGCCTCGACCACGTCGATGTGTGCGAGCAGCATCAGGGGCTCGAGCTTCGGATCCCGGCCCGGCATCACGGCGATCAGCGCGCCGCTCTTCGGCCGGTCGGCGGGCGCAAGGATCTGCATCGCCTCCTTCGGCATGCCTGCCGCCTGGAGGCGCGCGGCCATCGCCTCCGCCGCAGCGGTGCAACTGCCCGCTGACAGCGTGGTGTTGATCTCGACGAGCTCCTTGTAGAGCGAGCGGAAAGCCGTCTCGCTGTCGTCCGATGCCGCGGGCGCGGCGTGCGCGCTCGCCAACGTCAGGGCCCCGGCCAGCGATGACAGTACGGACAACCAAGTCAGGTGCGGACGTCGGCTCATGCGCGGGCTCCCCGGTAAAGAGCGGGCAGCCTAGCGGCCTGCACCCGGGCACGCAAGGCCCGCCGCCCGTCCGCGCCGCGCCCCTTCAGACGAAGCGCTCGATCAGCGCGTGGACGTTGACGCGCGCCCGCAGCTTGCTGCAGATCAGGAAGGTCCCGACGAGCTTGCGGTGCAGGAAGATGGTCTCGGGCGGCGGCGAGCGCAGCCCCCCCGAGAACGCCACCGACAACCCGAGGTCGCGCGCGCGGCCGATGAGGCCCGAGCCCGCGAAGTCGTACGGACCGCGTTGCACCAGTGGCTCGCAGACGAGTCGGATGATCTCGATGGCGCCGCGTACCATCGCCTCGGGATCACCGGGATTCACGTAGCCGATCTCGAACGCCGCCCTGCGGATCCCTTCAGCATCGTCGGCGAGCATGGAGCGGCAGATCCCGCGGTAACGCTCGACGAAGTCTGCCGGGTATTCGCAGACCGCTCCGAGGTCGAGCAACGCCAGCTGCTGGGTCGCCGGAACGTAGAGATAGTTCGCCAGGTTCGGATCGGTCTGCATGAACCGGAACTCGAACATCTCCCGGAACATCAGCTCCTGCAGCGTGCGCGCGACGGCGTTGCGTGTCGCCTGCGGCACGGCCTCGCTCGCGAGATTCTCCACCGAGTCGCCCTCGATCCAGTCCATGGCCAGGATCCGGCGCGTCGTGAGATTCGGGTCCACGCGCGGCACGAACACCTCTGGCATGACCGACACCAGCTTCGCGTAACGCTCGAGATTGCGGGCCTCGCCCTCGTAGTCGGTCTCCAGGTGCAGCTGTCGCTTCGCCTCGGCCGCGATCGCCTCGACGTCGAGGGTCAGGGGCAGGAACTCCAGCCGCCGCAGCAGGCTCGCGAGGTTGTCGACGTCGCTATCCACGCTGCGCGCGACGCCCGGGTACTGGATCTTGAGCGCGAGCTCGCGGCCCCCGTGCCTGCGCGCCCGGTGAATCTGCCCGATCGAAGCCGCAGCGACGGGCTCCATGTCGAAGCGGGCGAATTTCTTTTCCCAGCCCTTGCCGTACTCGCGGCCCAGGACGCGGCGCAGCTGCGAGTCCGGCATCGCGTAGCCCTGCGACCGCAGCATGCCGAGCGCATTTCGGAACTCCGCCGGGATGATCTCGTCGCTCTGCAGCGACAACATCTGTCCCACCTTCATCGCGGGCCCTCGCAGCGTGGCCAAGCGCCGCGCGAGCAGGTCCGCGTTGCCCGGCGTCAGCACCGTGGATACGAGGTCGGGGCGCTTGCCCGTGGTGAGCTGCTTCGCGGTCGCCACCGCCGTCGACAGCGCGAGTTCGCCGCTCAGCATGCCGAAGCGGAGCAGGCGGCCGACCCGCGAGGACGGGACCGAGCTGCGCTTTCTCGTCGTGTTGGTGGACATGGGCGGCCAGTGTACGCTTCGACCCGTGGACTCCGACGATCGTTCCGCCGTCGAGCACTTCGTGCGCGGCACTCTCTGCTGCCAGTGCCCGGACGAGGTCTTCCAGTCGCTGCGGATCGGTCGCCTCTCCGGCTCCGGCGTGACGACGCCCGTCACGCGACTCGTGGTCGGCGAGCGCCTGCTCGTCTACGTCGCCGATGCAGGCGATGGTGAAATGGGCAAGGTGCCGATCGAGGCACTCGCAGCCGCGGGTCGCGCGGACCGCGACCGCCATGGACTCAACCGGGTCCGACTGGTGCTGGCGTCGACGTGGACCGACGCCGCGGCGAATCCGGCGCGTGAGCGATTCGACCGCGCGACCGGCGGTGACGAACGGGCGCATCTGCACTTCGTCGAGCGAGGAGAGGTGCCCTCATCGCTGCGCCCGGAGCGCGCCCTGCCCTAGCACGCGTCCTTCCGTGCCTCCTCCAGCTCGCGCTCCTGCGACATGAGCAGCTTCCGAAGCACGCCCGGCCCGAGCGCTGCACTCAATTCGGTGGTCGCGATCAGGGGCAGCAGCACGACCAGCAGGACGAGGCTCTTCGAGAACAGGACGACGACCGAGTGGGCCTCATAGTCGACGAGTGTCTGCGAGAGCGACTGTCCGTGCGCCATGCCGACGAGGAACTCCTCGATCACCGACAGCACGATCAGCAGGATCCACATCAGGATAGCCTGCTGCAGGATCACGACCCAGAGCCTGCGCCCGCGAAATCGACTGCCGACCCCGGCCGACTCCCCGAGCAACAGGAATTTGCCGAGGATCAGCGCCTTGCCGGCGGCGAAACCGAGGCTCAAGCCGCTGACGCCTTCTTCGCTCAGCAGCGCATTGCGGTAGAAGAGCAGCACCGCGAAGGCCACGAAGAGATACCCCGAGACTTCCAGGTACCGGACCAGCTCGCGCTCGGCGCGCTGCCTGATGGTGGGCTTGCCCGGAGCTCCCGGACCCGCATCCGCCGCGTTCACGTCGTGCACCTCACGGTGTCGTCCCCAGTGCGCGGATACTACGCGTCGGACGGCTCAGGCGGCAGCCGCGGACTCCGGCCAGCAGGCGTACATGTGCACCCTGCCAGTGCGCACGTCGCACAGTGCACGCCGACGCTGGCCGTCGGCCGACCAGTCCTTGATCGCAACCCGCGCGGGGAGCTGCACGGGGGTAAGAAACTGGGTTTCGATGCGCGCGCCCTCTGGAATGAAGGGCCGCGGCTCCTGGGCGAGGCTGCGTGCAAGCGACCACATGCCGTGGCTGATGCAGCCGCGCAGCCCGAAGTACCGGGCCGCGCGATCGCTGAGATGGATGGGGTTGAAGTCCCGTGAAACGCGCGCATAGTCCCAGGCGACCCGGCGCGTGACGTCGAACTCGGCCAGCACCGCGCTGTCCTTCGGCGCCTTCGGCGGCCGCGGCGGGCGCGAGGCCGGACGGTCGACGGACTCCGGCCAGCGGGACAGGAAGACACAGGTTTCGCGCCAGACAGGCTGGCCGTCGCTCGAGATCTCCGTCGCCATGTCGAAAGCCAGCCCGGCGTCGGTCTTCTGGTAGTTGCGGGCGGCGACGTTGACGTCGAGCCGCATTCCCGGCCGCAGCTCGGCCAGCTTCTCGATCCAGTTCGCGAGATGGATCAGGCCCATGGGACGCAGGGGGAAGTCGCTGCACGCGAAGATCTGCAGGTGCAGCGGCATCGAGAGCACGTGCGGATACGTCGCCGGCACCCCGTCCCGGAAACCGCAAACCTCCGAGTAGCTCCGCACGCTCTTCGCCGAGAGCACTACCCCCGACACCTGCGCATGGAATTCCTGCGGCTCGGCGACTTCCGTCACCGGTGGACGCTTCGTGAACAGGACGCGCGGGTAGCTCCCCAACCCCGTCGGCAGCTTGCGGATCCTGAGGTGGACGGAGCTCGCCACGAGCTACGGCGCGACCTGGTCGATCAGGATCGCGACGTCGGAAGCCCCACCCTTCTTCTGCTCAACCGTGCCGACGAGGTCGCCCGGCGCCGTGACCGCGGTGCCGCCGAAGGCGACGCGAGCCACCACCTCGACATCATCAACGGACGACAGGTTGCGTCCCTCGATCATCGAGTTTGCGTCGCTCAGGACCACCGTCGTGGGCAACTCGTCGCTCATCAGGCGCACGGCCGCGAGCGGCGGACCCGGGATACCGGGCTGACGCGCCGCGACGAAGAGCGGCGTGCCGGGCTTGAGCCTGCCCGCGAGTTTCGGATCGACGGAGATGGAAATGCGCAGCGTGCGACCGGTCGGGCTCGGGGCCTCGCCGCCGGCGGCCATGCCTCCGCCCATCGCGCCGCCCATGCCTCCTCCCATTGCCGGCGGAGTCTCCGACGCAACGGTGGG
Organism: Nevskiaceae bacterium; assembly: GCA_037439865.1. Lineage (GTDB taxonomy): Bacteria > Pseudomonadota > Gammaproteobacteria > Steroidobacterales > Steroidobacteraceae > RPQJ01. The sequence goes on along the minus strand of JBBIVG010000019.1, from coordinate 9,621 downwards.
CACGTCCACGCCGAGTTCCTTGAGCTGCGCGGCCACGATGTCACGGATCTCCGGCGGAGGATTCTGCTCGAGCAGCTTGCTCCAGCGGGCCTTCGCGGTGTCCTTGTCGCCGGCACGGAAGGCGATCACGCCCGAATACCAGAGCGCCTTGCCGTTTGTCGGGTCGGCGGCGAGCGCCTCGTCCACGATCTGCTTGGCGCGACCCTGCGCTGCCGGATCCTCCGTGAGCACGAGTGCCTCGGCGAGGTCGAGCTGCAGGCCCGGATCCTGCGGACCCAGGATGACGATCGCCTTCTCGTAGGCGGAGACGGCTTTGCCGGGCTGGCCGGTCACGAGATACGTGCGACCCAGCATGCGCCAGCCTTCCGCGTCCTGGGGGTTCGCGGCGAGCCGGGCCTCCAGCTGCTTCGTCACCTCGTCCATCGAGCCGGCGCCGTCGCCGTGCCCGGCGGGCATGCCGGCCGCGGCCTGTGGATTGCTCCAGGGAAAATTGGAGACGCCGGCGTAGATGGCCGCGGCCGCGAGCGGCAGGGCGAGCGCAAGCACGACGAGCGACGAGGTTGCGCGCGGAACCTTCGGCTGGCCCTTGGCCGTGACCGGCACCTCGCGCCAGAAAGGAACCGCCATGAACGCGATCACCGCCACGAGCATGGCAGCGCAGATCAGGATGAAGGGAGTCACGATTGGCCGGCCTCCGGGCCCGCAGGGTCGATGTCAGCCTCGGCTGCGCGACGGCGCACCACTCGCACGGCGGCAAATGCGCCTCCGACGAGCAGCAGCACGGGAGCGGCCCAGAGCAGGAAATTGATCGCGGTCAGCCGCGGCCGGTAGAGCACGAAATCACCGTAGCGGTCGATCATGAACTGGCGGATCTCGTCGTCCGTCTTGCCGGCCGCGATCATCTCGCGGACCTCGCGACGAAGGTCGCCTGCCAGCGTGGCGTTCGAGTCGGCGATGGTCTCGTTCTGGCAGACCAGGCAGCGCAACTCGCGCGTGATGTTCTCGTAGCGCTGCTGGAGATTCGGATCGTCGAATGCCGGCTGCGTGTCGATCGCGAGCGCATTGCCGGCGCCTGCCAGCGCGAGCGCCACGAGCAGGGTCTTCAGCAGCTTCATCACGTCTTGCTCCCCTTGGCCGCGCGCGCCGCCTCGATGCGCGGCATGAATTCCTTCTGCCACACCTCCATGGTCATGGGCGCGATGTGCTTGTACATCACGGTACCGTCGGCGCCGATGAGGAACGTCTCGGGCGCGCCGTACACGCCCCAGTCGATCGCAACGCGCCCTTCCCGGTCCTCGGCCACCGCGGCATAGGGATTGCCGAGTTCCCGCAGCCACTGCTGGGCCGCCCCGTTGTCGTCCTTCCAGTTGAGGCCGATCAGCGGCACGGCGTTCGTCTTCGCGATCGCGACCAGCGTCTCGTGCTCCTGTCGGCAACCGCCGCACCACGTGCCCCAGACGTTCAGCACCCAGGGCTGGCCCTTCAGGTCCTTGCTCGCGACCGAGTAGGAGGCGTCCTGCAGGCTCGGCAGCGTGAACTCGGGGGCCGGCTTGCCGATCAGCGGCGACGGCACGTAGGACGGGTCGCGCTGCAGGCCGACGTACAGGAACGCGCCCAGCACCAGGAACAACCCGAACGGTACGATGAATTTCCACATGGCTCTGCCTCGATCAGCGGGCCGCGACCGTGCCGCCCGCGGTCACCTTTTCGCTGGCGGTCTCGCGCCGCGTCCGGTAACGGCGGTCCGTGATCGCGATGAACCCGCCGAGCGCCATGACCAGCGCGCCCAGCCAGATGAACCGCACCATCGGCTTGTACTGCACGCGGACGCTCCACGTGCCGTTGCCGAGGTCCTCGCCCATGGCCACGAAGAGGTCGCGGTTCCAGTCCACCTCGATGCCGGCCTCGGTCATGGGCATGGTCTGCACGCGATAGACGCGCTTCTGCGGGTGCAGGGTGGCGACCTGGCGCCCGTCGCGCGTGATCACGACCTCGGACTCGATGGCGCGGTAGTTCGGGCCCTCGACCTCCTTCATGCCGGTCATGGCGAAGTTGTAGCCCTTGAGCTCGACGCTCTGGCCGGGCTTGAGCGCCATGTCCTTTTCGATGCGGTAGGTCTGCGTCACGGTGACGCCGATGGCGAAGAGGCCCACGCCGATGTGCGCCACCGTCATGCCGACGATGCCTCGTGACAGCGACTGCTTCTTGCGCAGGCGCTGAACGGGCTCGTACAGCGACGAGAGGATGACCCACAGGCCGGCCGCGAGTCCGAGGAAGGTCATGAACCGGAACTCGCCGTAGGCGAACGTCGGCACGACCAGGCCGAAGACCAGCGAGGCGACCAGCATGATCGCCAGCGGCTTGCGCATTTCGTCGAGCTTCGCCTTCTTCCAGCCCGCATGCATGCCGATGGCGAGCAGGACGAGCAGCGGCAGCGTGGGGATGACGAAGACCACGTTGAAGTACGGCGGTCCCACCGAGATCTTGCCGAGCTTCAGGGCATCGAGGAACAGTGGGTACAGCGTGCCGAGCAGGATCAGCGCCGCCGCGATGAGCAGCAGCAGGTTGTTAAACAGCAGGAACGACTCGCGCGACACCACGTCGAATCCGCCGCGCGTGCGCAGCGAAGGCCCCCGCCACGCGAAGAGCGCCAGCGAACCGCCGATGCAGACCGAGAGGAACCCCAGGATGAACAGGCCGCGTCCCGGGTCGCTCGCGAATGCGTGCACCGACACGAGCACGCCCGAGCGCACGAGGAACGTGCCGAGCAGGCTCAGCGAGAACGCGATGATCGCGAGCAGTAGCGTCCAGCTCTTGAAGAGGCCGCGCTTCTCGGTCACCGCGAGGGAGTGGATCAGTGCCGTGCCCACGAGCCAGGGCATGAACGACGCGTTCTCGACCGGGTCCCAGAACCACCAGCCGCCCCAGCCGAGCTCGTAGTACGCCCACCAGCTGCCGAGCGTGATGCCTACGGTCAGGAACAGCCACGCGACGGTGGTCCACGGCCGGGTCCAGCGAGCCCACCTCTCGTCGAGCTTGCCCTCGAGGAGCGCCGCGACCGCGAACGCGAAGGCGACCGAGAAACCGACGTAACCGATGTAGAGCATCGGCGGATGCACCGCCAGCGCCGGGTCCTGCAGCAGCGGGTTCAGGTCGCGGCCGTCCTGCGCGGCCGGGATCAGTCGCTCGAAGGGGCTCGACGTGAAGAGAATGAACGACGTGAAGCCGACGCCGATGACGCCGAGCACGCCGAGCACGCGGGCGGCGAACGTCTGCGGCAGGTTGCCACTGAAGACCCCAACCGCCACCGACCACGTCGCGAGCGCGAACGCCCACAGGAGGAGCGAGCCTTCGTGCGCACCCCAGACGGCCGTGAACCGGTAGAAGGTCGGCAGCGCCGAGTTCGAGTTGCTGGCGACGTACAGCACCGAGAAGTCGTTCTTGTAGAACGCCCAGCAGAGCGCGCCGAAGGACAACGCGACGAACACCCACTGGCCGACCACGGCCTGCCGTGACGCGGCCATCCAGCGCTGATTGCCGAAATGCGCGCCGGCCAGGCCGAAGAACGCCTGTGCCCCGGCGAGCAGCAGCGCGACGACCAGCGAGAAGAGTCCCAGTTCGATGACCATTCGATCCTCCCTTGGCGCCGGGCGCTCAGGTACTGCCCTGGCCGGCGGCCTGGGTCGTCCCCGTGGCCTGCGCATGCGGCTTCAGGCTCTGCTTGACCTCGGGCGGCATGTAGTTTTCGTCGTGCTTGGCGAGCACTTCCTCCGCCACGAACGCGCCGTCGTCACGCAGCTTGCCGCGCGCGATGACGCCCTGGCCTTCGCGGAACAGGTCCGGGAGGACGCCGGTGTAGCTGACGACGACCTCCTGCGCGAAGTCCGTCAGCGTAAAGCGCACTTCGAGGCTGCCCGGCTCGCGCTTCAGGCTGCCGTTCTCGACGAGCCCGCCGACGCGGAACGAGCGGCTGGTCGGCGCCTCGCCCGACTTCACCTGCGAGGGGCTGTAGTAGTACAGCAGGTTCTTCTGGAAGGCTTGCAGGGCGAAGGCCGTGGCGATTCCCACCCCTACGAGGATGGCAGCCACGGTGACCATGCGTTTCTGGCGCGGCGTCATGTACGGTTCTCCTTGTCGGACAGGCGGCGCTGGGCGCTCTCGAACTGCTCGGCTTCGACGCGGCGCGCCGATATCCAGTTGGCAACCAGGACCACGGTGGTTAGACCATACGAGGTCCACACAAATCCCGCGTAACCACCCATGTTAAAAAACTCTCGCAACCCCATGATTTAACTCGCCTCTTTGAGCCAGCTGGCATTGCGCTCGCGGCGCAGGATCTCGCCGCGCAGGCGCCGGCAGATGAGCCAGCCGAAATACAGCTGGAAGCCGGCCATCATGATGAAGAGCGGAATCAGCATCGGCAGCGCGATCGACGGCTTGTCGAGCTTGGTCACGCTCGCAGCCTGGTGCAGCGTGGACCACCAGACGACCGAGTAGTGGATGATCGGCACGTTGATCACGCCGACGATCGCGAGCACTGCACTCGCCCGGTCGGCGCGCTGCGGGTCGTCGAACGACGCCCGGAGAGCCATGTAGCCGAGGTACAGGAAAAGCAGCAGCAGTTCGGAAGTGAGACGGGCGTCCCAGACCCACCACGTTCCCCACATGGGCTTGCCCCAGATGGAGCCGGTCACGAGCGCCAGGAACGTGAACGAGGCGCCGATCGGCGCCGCCGCCGCCGCCGCCGCGTGCGCGAGCTTGATGCGCCAGATGAGCCCGATGCCCGCCGCCACGGCCATCACGACGTACGTGAACATGGACATCCAGGCGCTCGGCGCGTGGACGTAGAGGATGCGGAACGCGTCGCCCTGCTGGTAGTCGGCCGGGGCCTTCACGAGCCCCCACCACGTCGCGAGCAGGATCAGCCCGAGCGCGGGCCAGCCGAACCACGGGGCCAGCTTCCCGAGCAGCCGGTAAGCGTGTGGGGGAGAACCGAACTTATGAATCCAGAGCCACATGCAGTTCCTTTGGCCGGGTCGTACCCGTGCTTCGTCAACTCTCGACGCTGATCCGGATCGCCGCCGACATGGCGAGCGGCCCGAGGCTCAGCACCAGGAAGAAAATCGCGGCGAGCAGCTGCAGGGGGCCCGCCGGCGAATCGCCGTCCATCGCCATCGTCACCGCGCGCGAGCCGAAGATGAGCAGCGGCATCGCGAGCGGCAGCACGAGCAGCGACAGCAGCACGCTGCCGCGGCGGACGCCGACCGTGAGCGCCGCACCGATGCCGCCCAGCACGCTGAGCGTAGCGGTGCCGAGCAGCAGCGAGACGATGAGCGTGCCCCATGCATCGAACGGCAGGCCGAGCGCCGTGCCGATGATCGGGGAGATCACGACGAGTGGCAGGCCCGTCAGCACCCAGTGGCACGCCACCTTGGCCAGCAGGAGCCAGCCGAGCGGCTGGCCGGACAACACCCATTGCTCCATGGTGCCGTCTTCGACATCGGACCGGAACAAAGATTCCAATGCGAGCAGCGACGACAGCAGCGCGGCCACCCACAGCACGCCGCCCGCGATTTTCCGCAGTTCCGTGAGGTCCGGCGTCGTCGCCAGCGGGAAGAGCGTCGTGACAACTACGTAGAAAATGAGGGGTTGTGCGACCTCGTCCCAGCGCCGCCAAGCGAGCGTGAGATCGCGCGTGAAGACGAGACGGGCCGCCGATGAAACTGCCGCACGACGCATCAGCGCATCTCCAGTCGACGCAGGTTCGGCGAATGATCGAGCAGCCGCTGGTGCGCGGCCGCGAGCGCGAGGCCGCCCCGCTGCACGTGTTCCTGGATCAGTTCCTCGACGAGCGTGATACCCGCCGTGTCGAGGTTGGTGACGGGCTCGTCCAGCACCCAGAGCGATGCTTCGGCGAGCAGCAGGCGGGCGAGCGCCAGGCGCCGCTTCTGCCCTGCGGACAGGGAGCGCGACGGCAGGTCGCCCCGCGAGAGGATGCCGCAGCGGTCGAGCGCGGCATCGATCTCCTTGTCGGATAGCGCCTGCCGCAGGCCGGCGAGGAACCTGAGGTTCTCGCGGGCGGTCAGGTCGGCCTTGAGCGAATTCGGGTGGCCGAGGTAGCCAAGCTGGGCGTGGAACTCGTCACTCGCGCCGCGCACGGGCTTGTTGCACCAGTGGACCTCGCCGCTTTCGGCCGGCAGCAGGCCGCAGACCACGCGCAGCAGCGTCGTCTTGCCGACGCCGTTCGGTCCCGTGATCTTCAGGAACTCGCCCGCATGAACGGTAAAGGACACGTCCCGCAGGATGTGCCTTTCGCCGCGCCACGCGTTTATCGCTCGAGCCTCGAGCACCGCCCCTTCGGGCACCATTGATCCTCCGCCCACAAACGAGTCGTTCAGTCGCCCGGAACCCGTCCCGGCGGGGCGACTAAGTGGCCGCGGAGTCTAGCAAATCGGCGATCAGTCCTGTGCTACGGGTTGCCGTAGCGTGGGCTCCTCGAGCGGCTCGAGGAGTACGAGGCCCGCCCCCTCCTCTACGCGATCACCGGGCTTGACCGACACCGACTTGATCGTTCCGGCCCAAGGTGCAGCCAGGGAGTGTTCCATCTTCATCGCCTCGAGCACGACCAGCACTGCCCCCGCCGCGACCTCGGCACCCTCGACGGCCCGGACGTCGAGGACGTGGCCCGGCATCGGCGCACGCAGGTGTCCCTCGTGCTCCGCGGAGGCGTGATGCTCGCCGCCCGTGTCCGAAACGAACTCGAACCGCAGGCATTGCCGGCGCACGACGGTGGCCTCGGGGCCGAACTCGACCCGGGCCGCGACGAGATGCCCATCGATCGTGCCGGCCACCCCTCCGCCCGCGTCCTGGGCCAGGCTCACCTGGTGGAGATGCCCCGCGACGCCGATGGTCGACACCCCGTTGGTGCGCGTGACACGCATCCAGTGCCGTTCGTCCCCGAGCGCGAGCGGCAGGCGGTTCGTGGCGGAATCGTTCAGGCGGAAGCCGGCGCCGCCCGCCCAGGGTGAACTCACCCTCGGCTCCGCGCCGCGCGCCGACAGCGCGGGGTCCATGAGCACGGCGGCGGCAATCAGCCAGGCATCCGTCCGTTCGGCGGGCGTCTCGCCCACGGGCTGGAGCGCCTGTTCGAGGAGGCGCGTACTCACCTCCCCTTCCCGCACGACGGGCGCACCGAGAATCTCCCAGAGGAACCGCGCGTTGGTGCGCACGCCCTCGACCTCCGTCGCCTCGAGCGCGTTGCGCAGGCGGTCGAGCGCCCCGGACCGGTCCGGCGCCCAGGCAATCACCTTGGCCAGCATCGGGTCGTAGTGGACCGTGACCTCATCGCCTTCGCGTACGCCGCTGTCCACCCGGATGTGTTCCCTGCCCTCGGCGAACCGGAGGCGGCGCAGCCGCCCGGTGGACGGCAGGAAGCCGCGCTCCGGGTCCTCGGCGTACAGGCGCGCCTCGACTGCGTGGCCGCTGCGCCGTATCGCCTTCTGCTCGAGCGGCAACGGCTCGCCGCTCGCTACTCGCAGTTGCCACTCGACGAGGTCGATGCCCGTGATCATCTCGGTCACCGGGTGCTCGACCTGCAGGCGCGTGTTCATCTCGAGGAAGTAGAACTCGCCTCCGTCGTAAAGAAATTCGACCGTACCCGCGCCCCGGTAACCGACCGCCCGGGCGGCAGCGACCGCGGCTGCTCCCATCGCGCTCCGCGTCCTTTCCTCGAGGCCCGGGGCCGGCGCTTCCTCGATCACCTTCTGGTGGCGTCGCTGCAGCGAGCAGTCGCGCTCGAAAAGATGCACGGCCGACCCGTGCGAATCGGCGAACACCTGGATCTCGACGTGGCGGCCCTTCTCGACGAAGCGCTCGAGCAGCACCCGATCGTCGCCGAACGATTTCGACGCCTCACGCCGGGCCCCAGCCAGCGCCTCGGCGAAATCCGCGGCGTCGCGCACGATGCGCATGCCCTTCCCGCCGCCTCCCGCGGTCGGCTTGATCAGCAGCGGGAAACCGAGTCGCCTCGCCTCGGCTTCAAGCTTCGCCTGCGCCTGGTCGTCGCCGTCGTACCCGGGCAGTACCGGCACGCCTGCCGATGCCATGAGACGCCGGGCTTCGCTCTTCGAGCCCATGCGCAGGATCGCGTCCTCGGGCGGGCCGACGAAGACGACGCCCGCCTCGCGACAGGCGCGAGCGAACGCCGCGTTCTCCGACAGGAAGCCGTAGCCCGGGTGAATCGATTGCGCCCCGGTCTCCTGCGCGGCGGCCAGGATGCGATCGACGTTGAGGTAGCTCTCGCGCGCGGCCGCCGTCCCGATCGGCACTGCGAAGTCAGCCAGGCACGTGTGCAGCGCGCCGCGGTCCGCCTCGGAGTACACCGCAATGGTGCGCAGGCCTAGGCGCCGTGCGGTGCGGATCACGCGGCAGGCGATCTCGCCGCGGTTCGCGATCAGGACGCTTTCGAGCATGCGCGCTCCCTACATGCGGAAGATGCCGTACGGAGCCTCACCCTCGTCCGGCCGGCAGGTGGCAACGGCCAGCGCGAGCTTGAGCACGTCGCGCGTGTCCGCGGGATCGATGACGCCGTCGTCCCAGAGGCGGGCACTCGCGTAATACGGGTGTCCCTGGCTCTCGTACTGCGAACGGATCTCTTCGCGGAAGGCTTTCTCGTCGGGCTCGGGCCAGTCCTCGCCGCGACGCTGCATGCCTCTCGCTTGACGATGGCGAGCACTGTCGCGGCCTGCTCGCCGCCCATCACCGAGATCCGGGCGTTCGGCCAGCTCCAGAGGAAACGACCGCCGTAGGCACGCCCGCACATCGCGTAGTTGCCCGCGCCGAAGGAGCCCCCGATCAGCACCGTGAGCTTCGGTACCGAGGCGCAGGCCACCGCGGTCACCATCTTGGCGCCGTCGCGCGCGATGCCTCCCGCCTCGTACTTGCGACCCACCATGAAACCCGTGATGTTCTGCAGGAACAGCAGCGGCACGCGCCGCCGGTTGCAGAGCTCGACGAAGTGCGCGCCCTTGAGCGCCGACTCCGAGAACAGCACGCCATTGTTGGCGATGATCCCCACCGGGTAGCCACCGATGCTCGCGAACCCGCAGACGAGGGTCGTGCCGTAGAGCGCCTTGAACTCGTCGAGCTCCGAGGCGTCCACGATCCGGGCGATCACCTCGCGCACGTCGTAAGGGTGCCGCGTGTCGCGAGGCACGACGCCGTAGAGCTCGTCGGCCGCGTAGCGTGGCGCGCGTTCCGCCACGGGCGGCGGCTTCGACCCGGCCCGATTGAGGCGCGCGACGAGGCGGCGTGCCATCCAGAGCGCGTGTGCGTCGTTGTCCGCGAGGTAGTCCACGACGCCCGACTGGCGCGCGTGCACGTCTCCGCCGCCGAGCGTCTCCGCGTCCACGCGTTCGCCGGTCGCCGCCTGCACGAGCGGTGGGCCGCCGAGGAAGATCGTGCCCTGCTCGCGCACGATGATCGACTCGTCGCACATCGCCGGAACGTAGGCGCCGCCGGCGGTGCAGGAGCCCATGACGACCGCAAGCTGCGGAATCGCACGGGCCGACATCTGCGCCTGGTTGTAGAAGATGCGCCCGAAGTGCTCGCGATCCGGGAACA
>JBBIVG010000018.1:1973-21085 GCA_037439865.1 Nevskiaceae bacterium | reverse complement strand
AGCGGTAACGCCAGCCGCGAGCGTGTGTGGGCGTCTGGTCGGGTCCGGTCCGGACTCGCGAAGAAGACATGCTCGTCCGGACCGGACCCGACCAGACGCCTGACACGCCGCGCCTGAGCGATTGGAGAAATCGGGGACATTCACCGATTCGCACAGCCGAAGCAGCTGAATGTCCCCGATTTCTCCAATCGCACGGCGCAAGTAACGTCCGCCGGATCCCGACCGTGCCGATGGCAATTCCCGCGCACTCAACGCTTCATGCGCCGTGCGATGAGATGGAGACATTCTGCATTTCGAGTTATCGCAATGCAGAATGTCTCCGTCTCATCGCTCAGGCGCGGTCGACCAGGTGGGAGTTGCGGGTCTGTCCGGTCTTCTTCCCGAGTCCGGACAGACCCGCAACTCCCGCCCTGTCGCCGCCGCTGACGCGACGGGGGTCTGTTATTCTCGCCGCCCCTGCGCGGAGCCCCACGACCGATGACCATCCGGGTCCTCCCCGAGCAACTGATCCACCAGATCGCGGCCGGCGAGGTCGTCGAGCGACCGGCATCCGTGGTGAAGGAACTCGTCGAGAACAGCCTAGACGCGGGCGCGCACTCGATCGAGATCGAGGTCGAGGGGGGAGGGGCGATCCTGTGCCGCGTTCGTGACGATGGCGCCGGTATCGTCGCCGACGAACTCGTGCTGGCGCTCGCCCGGCACGCGACCAGCAAGTTGACGCGGGTCGAGGACCTCGAGGCGGTGAGGACGCTCGGCTTCCGCGGCGAGGCGCTGCCAAGCATCGCCTCGGTGTCGCGCATGAAGCTCGTCTCCCGCCCGGCCGGCGCGCAGGTGGCGTACGGCGTTTCCGCGGTCGACGGAGCCGTGACCGGGCCCGCGCCGCAGCCGCATCCGCCGGGCACGACCGTCGAAGTGCGAGATCTCTTCTTCAACGTGCCTGCGCGCCGCAAGTTCCTGCGTTCGGAGCGCACCGAGCTCGGTCAGGTCGAGCGCCTCGTCGAGCGCCTCGCATTGAGCCGCTTCGACGTGGGCTTCAGGCTCCTGTCCTCGCGTCGCACCCTGGCCGACCATCCGCCCGCGAGGGACGAGCGCGGCCAGGACACGCGGGTCGCAGCGATCCTCGGCGACGAGTTCATCGCCCACGCGCTCAAGCTCGACCACGAAGGCCCGGGCCTCAGGCTGCACGGCTGGTTCTGCATGCCGACCTATGCCCGCAGCCAGGCCGACCAGCAGCACTTCTTCCTCAACGGCCGGCCGCTGCGCGACAAGCTCGTCGCGAGCGCGGTGCGGCTGGCCTACCGTGACGTGCTGTACCACGGGCGCCAGCCAGCCTACGTCCTGTACCTCGAGATGGACCCGGCACGCGTGGACGTGAACGCGCACCCGCAGAAGCTCGAGGTGCGCTTCCGGGAGCCCGGGCTCGTCCACGACTTCCTGTTCCGCACCGTCGAACGCGCGCTCGCGGAGACGCGTCCGGTCCAGGCGGCCGTGACGGCGATTCCCGCGGCGAGATTCGCGGTGTCGGGCGTCGTCGCGGATGCTGCGCCGAGGACATCGGCCCTCGATCTCTACACGACGATCGACCGAGGTGTTCGCGATGCAGTCGGGAGCGGGGAGGTCCAGGAACCCGTGGCCGGTGAGCACCCGCTCGGGTTCGCGATCGCGCAGCTGCACGGCATCTACATCCTCGCGCAGGCGCAGGGCGGACTCGTGCTGGTGGACATGCATGCAGCGCACGAGCGCACGACCTATGAGCGCCTCAAGGACGCGCTGTCGTCGCAACGCATCGCCTCCCAGCCGCTGCTCGTGCCTGTTGCGTTGAACGTGTCCGTGGCGGAGGCCGACGAGGCCGAATCGCACGCCGCGTTGTTCGACGAGCTCGGAATCGAGATCTCGCGCGGCGGCCCGACTCAGCTGCTGCTGCGGTCGATGCCCGCGCTCCTGTCCGCTGCGGACCCGGCGGCGCTGGTCCGCGACATGCTGGCCGACCTGCGCGAGCAGGGAAGCGGCGGCGCGAAGCAGGCACACGAGCGGGCGTTGGGCACCATGGCCTGCCACCAGGCCGTGCGCGCCAACAGGCGTCTCACCGTGCAGGAGATGAATGCGCTCCTGCGCGAGATGGAGTCCACGCTGCGTGCCGACCAGTGCGTGCACGGGCGGCCGACCTGGTCGTTCGTCAGCATGGAAGACCTCGACCGGCTGTTCCTGCGCGGACGATGACGACCGACGCCGGACGGCCGGACGCGGTGCTGCTGATGGGCCCGACCTGCAGCGGCAAGTCGGCGCTCGCGCTCGAGCTGGCGCGCCGCTTCCCGGTCGAGATCATCAGCGTCGATTCGGCGCAGGTGTACCGGGGGATGGACATCGGCACGGCCAAGCCGTCGCTCGAGATCCGGGCGGCCGTGCCGCATCACCTCATCGACGTCTGCGACCCGGTCGAGAGCTATTCGGCGGGGCGCTTCCGTCGTGACGCCCAGCGATTGATCGCCGAAGTCCGCGCACGAGGCCGCGCACCGCTGCTGGTCGGCGGCACGATGCTCTACTTCCGGGCGCTGACACGGGGCATCGCACCCTTGCCCGAGGCCGACGCCGAGGTTCGGGCGCGAATCGATGCGCGCGCGAGGGAACATGGTTGGCCCGCCCTGCACGCGGAGCTTGGCACGCGCGATCCGGAGGCCGCCTCGCGAATCCGGCCGGGCGACGGCCAGCGCATCCAGCGCGCCCTCGAGGTCCTGGAGCTGACGGGCGAGCCCTTGTCCCGGCTGCAGAAGCTCGCCGAGCCATCGTCTCTGCGATTTGCGGCTTTCGCGTTGCTGCCCTGCGACCGTGCGGAGCTCTATCGCCGGATCGACCAGCGATTTCTCGACATGATGGCGGCGGGGTTTCTCGCCGAGGTGCGCGCCCTGAGGTCCCGAGGCGACCTCCACGAGGATCTTCCGAGCCTGCGGGCGGTCGGCTACCGGCAGCTCTGGGGTCACCTGGCGGGCGGGTACGACCTCGCGACGGCGGTGGCGCTCGGCCAGCGTGCCACCCGGAACCTCGCCAAGCGCCAGCTGACCTGGCTCAATGCGGATACGTCGCTGAATTGGCTTCGAAGGCTTGAAGATCAGGAACTTGCGCCCATTCTCCGGGTCATGGAAGAGGCGGTGGCCGGCCGCGACGCCGCGCACGTGTGGTAGGATTGGACCCGTTCTTGCTCGTCGAGGCGACGGGCGTTACGGTCGCGTCAAGGAAGAGTTCGCGGCAGGAACGGCGCTGAACCGAAAAACAAGGAGACGAAAACATGGCCAAAGGCCAGTCCCTGCAGGATCCCTTCCTGAACGCCCTCCGCAAGGAGCGCATCCCCGTGTCGATCTACCTGGTCAACGGCATCAAGCTGCAGGGCCAGATCGATTCCTTCGACCAGTTCGTCGTCCTGCTCCGCAACAGCGTGAGCCAGATGGTCTACAAGCACGCGATCTCGACCGTGGTGCCGGCCCGCAACGTCCGGTTGCCGATGGGCGACGAAGAGGCGCCCGCCGAGGATGTCCCGGCCACCTGAGCCGGGCATTCGCCGGGCGGAGTAGGGCTCCGTTGTTCGACCGGCCGGGTAGCGGCGAACGCGCAATCCTGGTTTGCGTCGGTCTCGGCCATGCGCCGGAACCGGACCGCGTCGAGGAGTTCGTCGCGCTCGCGAAGTCTGCCGGGGCCCAGGTTCTCGAAGTCCTGGCAGCCACGCGCAAGGTCGCGGAGCCGCGTTTCTTTCTCGGCACTGGCAAGGTCGAGGAGCTCCGGCAGCGCATCGTCGCCCTGGGAGCGGACCTCGTCGTCGTAGATCACGCGTTGTCGCCGGGCCAGGAGCGCAACCTCGAGAAGGCGCTCGAGTGCCGCGTGCTCGACCGCAGCGGCCTGATCCTCGGCATCTTCGCCCAACGCGCCCGTACTTTCGAAGGCAAGCTGCAGGTCGAGCTCGCCCAGCTGCAACACATGTCGACCCGGCTCGTGCGTGGCTGGACGCACCTCGAGCGCCAGAAAGGCGGCATCGGGCTCCGCGGTCCCGGCGAAACGCAGCTCGAGACCGACCGTCGCCTGATCGCACGGCGCATCAAGACGCTCAACGACCGGCTCGACAAGGTCCTCGTCCAGCGCGAGACCACCCGGCGCGAGCGCAAGCGCGGGTCCGTGCCCACGGTGGCGCTCGTCGGCTACACGAACGCGGGCAAGTCCACGCTGTTCAACCGCCTGACGTCCGCCGATGCCTACGCGGCGGACCAGCTCTTCGCGACGCTCGACCCCACGGTGCGCCGGCTGCACCTCGCGCCGGGTCTCGAGATCGCGCTCGCCGACACCGTGGGTTTCGTTCGCGACCTGCCGCACGAACTGGTCGCTGCGTTCCGCTCGACGCTCCAGGAAGCTCGCGAAGCGGACCTGCTGCTGCACGTGATCGACGCCGCCGACCCCGAACGCAGCGAGCGCGTCGCGCAGGTGAACGAGGTGCTCGAGTCGATCGGCGCGCAGTCCTTGCCGCAGGTCGCCGTCTTCAACAAGATCGACCGGTCCGGCGAGGCGCCGCACGTCGAGCTCGCCGAGGGCGGCCGCGTGGACCGGCTCTGGCTCTCCGCGCAGACGGGCGCCGGCGTGGACCTGCTGCTCCAGGCCCTGCACGCGCAGCTCGGCGCCGACCTGTACCATTGCATCATCACGGTTCCACCCCGGGCCGGCCGGGCTCGCGCCCAGCTCTTCGAGGCGGGCGCGGTGCTGGCCGAGAGGAAACTCGACGACGGCGGCATCGAGCTCGAGGTGAGCCTGCGCCGGCGCGAGATCGAGCGAATCTGCAGGGAAGCGGGTCTCGAATTGCCTGCGGAGGTTGCGCCTTGTGCGCCCGGGGAGCGGTTCCTACAATCCCCGAAGCGCGCGGCTGCACGTGCCGCGGGATGAGCGGCTGCGGCAGGCAAGCCGGGTTCCTTTTCACGAAACCACACCACATTCTCGAGAGCATCAAATCGCATGGCCTGGAATGACCCGGGCAGGAACCGCAATCCCTGGGGCAACCGCCCCGACAAAGGGGCCGCCGACCTGGACGAGGCGCTGCGCAACCTGCAGAAGAAGATCGCCGGCATGTTCGGCGGCGGCAACCGTGGCGGCGAAGGCGGCGGCGGTGGCGATGCCGCCATGCGCAGCTTCGGCGTCGGCACGGTCGTCCTGGTGCTGCTCGCAATCTGGGCGGCCACGGGCCTCTACAAGGTGGATGCGGCCGAGCGCGCGGTCGTGACGAGATTCGGCCAGTACGTCGCGACCACGGAGCCGGGCCTGCGCTGGCACATGCCGTGGCCGATCGAGTCGCGACAGATCGTGAACGTCGAGTCTGTCGAGGGTTTCAGCGACCAGACGCGAATGCTGACCTCCGACGAGAACCTCGTGGACATCAACATCGCCGTGCAGTACCGGCGCGCCGAGCCGGTCGCGTACGCGTTCAACGTCCGGGACCCCGAGGCGACACTGAACGAGGTGAGCGAGAGTGCGATCCGCGAGGTCGTCGGCCGCAACACCCTCGACTTCGTGCTGGAGGCGGGACGCCAGGAGATCACGGCGAGGACCCGTGAGCTGATCCAGCGCACGCTCGATTCCTACAAGACCGGCATCGAGGTCACGACCGTCAACCTGCAGGGCGTGAGCGTGCCCGAGCAGGTGCAGACCTCGCAGCGCGATGCGATCAAGGCGCGCGAGGACAAGGAGAGGCTCGCGCTCGAGGCGCAGGCCTACTCGAACGACATCCTGCCGAAGGCCAAGGGATCGGCCGCACGCCTGCAGGCGGACTCGCAGGCGTACAAGGCCCGCATCGTCGCGGATGCGGAGGGCGAGGCTTCGCGATTCTCGCAGCTGCGCGAGGCCTACGAGCGCGCCCCGGCGGTGACCCGGCAGCGCCTGTACCTCGAGACGATGGAAGAGGTGCTCGGCAGCACGAACAAGGTGCTGGTGGACACCAAGGGCAGCGGCAACATGGTCTACATACCGCTGGACAAGCTGACGGAGCGCCGCGCGCCGACGCTCACGCTCGACGAGCAGCGGCAGGTCCCGGCGGCGGCCGCGGCGGCGGCTTCGGCTGCCCAGCGGGCGGCGCCGGCGCCCGAGGAGCCGGCCGCCACGGTCGAGTCGCGCCGCGAGCGGGGGACACGCTGATGAGCAATCGCAGCTACCTCGCCGTCATCCTCGTCGGCTTCGCCGCGCTCGTGTTGTCCATGGCCGCCTTCACGGTGCGCGAGACCGATCTCGCGATCAAGTTCCGCTTCGGCGAGATCGTCCGCGCCGACTACAAGCCCGGGCTGCACTTCATGACGCCGCTCGTGAACAACGTGCGGAAGTTCGACAGGCGCATCCTCACCGAGGACTACCCGGCCGAGAGCTTCCTGACCAGCGAGGGCAAGATCCTGCGCATCAACTTCTTCGTGAAGTGGCGCATCAGCGACGTGTCGAAGTACTACATCTCGACGGCGGGCGGAAGCGAGGAAGTCGCGGCCCGCCGCCTCGGTGAAATCGTCAAGGACGGCCTGAAGGGCGTCATCGCACGCCGCACGATCCAGCAGGTGGTGGCGGCGGAGCGCAGCGAGTTCCTCGGCGAGGTGCTCAAGATCGCGGGAACCAACGTGGGCGGCCTCGGCATGACCATGATCGACGTGCGCGTGAAGAGCATCGAGCTTCCGGAAGAGGTGAGCGAGTCGGTGTTCAACCGGATGCGCCAGGACTTCGCGAGGCAGGCTGCGCAGCTCCGCGCCGAGGGCTCGGCCGTGTCGGAGCAGACCCGCGCGGAGGCTGACCGGCAGCGCACCGAGATCCTCGCGAACGCCTATCGTGAGGCGGAGATGGTCCGGGGCGAGGGCGACGCCGCCGCGGCGGACATCTACGCCAAGGCGTATGGCAAGAACCCGGACTTCTTCTCCTTCGTCCGCAGCCTGCAGGCGTACCGCAAGTCGCTCGGCAAGCAGGGCGACGTGATGGTCGTGCAGCCCGACGGCGAATTCTTCAAGTACTTCAAGGAGTCCGGCCGCTGAGGGCGGCCGGCCACCGAGCGGCATGCAGTGGGGCGATCTCTGGGCGGCCTTCGCCCTGTACCTCGTGCTCGAGGGTCTGATGCCCTTCCTCAACCCGGGCGGCATGAAGCGCACGCTCCTGCAACTGGCCCAGCTCGAGGAGCGCACGTTGCGCACCGTCGGCCTGGCCAGCATGATCGCGGGGGCGCTGCTGCTGTATTTCGTGCGCGGCGCCGGCTGATCCACCAGCGGACACACTCACCATGGCCAGCAACCTCGTCGTCATCGGCGCCCAGTGGGGCGACGAAGGCAAGGGCAAGATCGTCGACCTCCTCACCGAGCGCGCGGCCGCCGTCGTGCGCTTCCAGGGCGGGCACAACGCGGGACACACGCTGGTCATCGACGGCCAGAAGACGGTGCTGTCGCTGATCCCGTCCGGCATCCTGCATCCGGGCGTCCAGTGCCTCATCGGCAACGGCGTGGTGTTGTCGCTCGAGGCGCTGCTGCGTGAAGCGGACACGCTCGTGCAACGCGGCGTGCCCGTCTACGATCGACTTCGGATCAGCCCGAACTGCGCTCTGATCCTGCCGTCGCACATCGCGATCGACCGCGCGCGCGAGCGCGCGAGCGGCGCCAACGCCATCGGCACGACCGGCCGCGGCATCGGGCCGGCGTACGAGGACAAGGTCGGCCGTCGCGCGGTGCGCGTCGCGGACCTGTTCCAGCGCGACCGCCTCGCCGCCCGCCTCGGCGAGATCCTCGACTTCCACAACTTCGTGCTGAGCCGCTACTTCAGTGCCGAGCCCGTCGAGTTCGAGCGCGTGCTCGAGGACCTCGTCGCGCAGGCCGAGCGCGTACGCCCCCTGGTGGACGACATCTCCGAGCGGTTGCACGCGGAGATGCAGCGCGGCGGAAACCTGCTGTTCGAGGGGGCGCAGGGCGCACTGCTCGACAACGACGTAGGCACGTATCCGTTCGTCACCTCGTCGAACACGATCGCCGGCGCGGCAGCCGTCGGGACTGGCCTCGGTCCCCGCGACATCCACAAGGTGATCGGCATCGTCAAGGCCTACACGACGCGCGTCGGCGCCGGCCCGTTCCCGACCGAGCTCTTCGACGTGACCGGGGAGCACCTCTCCAGGGTGGGGCACGAGTTCGGCGCCGTCACGGGACGACCGCGCCGCTGCGGCTGGTTCGACGCGGTCGCGCTGCGTCGCGCCGTGCTGCACAACAGCTTGTCGAGCCTCGGCGTCACCAAGCTCGACGTGCTCGACGGCCTCGACTCGATCCGCATCGCCACCGGTTACCGTATCGACGGGCAGGTGCGCGAGCAGCCGCCGCTGCTGCCGCACCGTTATTCCGAGTGCGAGCCGGTGTACGAGACGCACCCGGGCTGGTCGGAGCCCACCAGCGGCATCACCGATTTCGAACGGCTGCCGGAGAACGCCCGCAAGTACCTCGCGCGCATCGAGCAGCTGGCCGGCGTCCCCATCGACATCGTCTCCACCGGCCCCGATCGCGGCGAGACGATCGTCCTGCGCCACCCCTTCGAGTGACCGAGTCGGCGTCGCCATGAGCATGAAGCCCTACGAATCCCCCTGGATGGACGACGACCTGCGCATGCTGCGCGAGGCCGTGTCTCGCTACGTCGAAACCGAGATGTTGCCGAAGGACGCCAGCTGGCGGGCGCAGCACCACGTCGATCGCGAGACCTGGCGCGACGTCGGCGCGGCGGGCTTCCTCCTGATGGACGTGCCGTCGGAGTACGGTGGTGGCGGCGGCGACTTCCGCCACGAGGCCGTGCTGTACGAGGAGCTGGCCCGCCGCGGCATCTCCGGTTTCGGACAGGGCGTGCACAGCATCGCCGCGCACTACGTGCTCAATTACGGCACGGAAGAGCAGAAGCACCGCTGGCTGCCGCGCATGGCCCGCGGCGAGCTGATCGGCGCGATCGCCATGACCGAGCCCGGCGCGGGCTCCGATCTCAAGGGCATCCGCACGCGGGCGGTGCGCGACGGGGACGAATACGTCATCAACGGCTCGAAGATCTTCATCACCAATGGCTCGATCGCGACCATCCTGATGCTGGTCGTGCGCACCGACCCGAACGACCGCAGCCGCGGGCTCTCGATCCTCATGGTCGAGACCGAAGGACTGAAGGGCTATCGCGTGGGCCGCGTGCTCGACAAGATGGGCATGACCGCGCAGGACACCTCGGAGCTCTACTTCGAGGACGTGCGCTTGCCGGCGGGTACGCTGCTCGGCCTCGTGGAGGGCAAGGGCATGCACCAGCTGATGGGCGACCTGCCGTACGAACGCCTGACGATCGCGCTGGGTGGCGTGGCCGCGATGGAGGGTGCCGTCGCGGAGACGGCGAAGTACGTCCGCGAACGCAAGGCGTTCGGGCAGGCGATCGCAGAGTTCCAGAACACCCGTTTCAGGCTCGCGGAGGTCGCCACGATCACGCGGGTCGCCCGCACGTTCGTGGACCGCTGCATCGAGCAGCTCGTCAAGGGCGAGCTCGACACCGAGACGGCCGCGATGGCCAAGTGGTGGGTGACCGACATGCAGCAGAAGGTGATGGACGAATGCGTCCAGCTGCACGGCGGCTACGGCTACATGAACGAATACCTGGTCTGCCGCATGTTCGCCGACTCGCGCGTGCAGCGGATCTACGGCGGCACGAACGAGATCATGAAGGAACTGATCTCGCGTTCCGTCTGATTGGTGCCCAGGAGAGGACTCGAACCTCCACGGTGTTACCCGCTAGTACCTGAAACTAGTGCGTCTACCAATTCCGCCACCTGGGCATGGGTCGCGGCGCGGCCCCGGGGCCGGCTGGAAGGTGGCGCAATTTACTGGCGGCTCCCGGGGCTGTCAACGAATACCGGCGGTCCCTGACTGCCCTGCCGAACCCTGATGCAGAGAAATCGCAACCGCCGCTCGACTCACGCGCCGCAGGGCACCGCCCGACCGCGCAATTCGCAGCGCTCCGCTCCGGCGGCCCCCGAGACCCTGGTGCTGCAGTGCCTGAGGCGCGCGGGACGGCCGCTGCGGCTGGAGGAGGTGACGGCTGCGCTCGGCCCGGCGGCGGGCGCCGAGGCGGAGGCTCAACTCGCGGTGCTGGTCAGGCGCGGCGAAGTCGTGCTCAATCGCCGCGGCCAGTACTGCCTGCGCGAGCAGCTGCCGGGCCTCGTCGTGGGGACCGTGCAGGCGCAGCGCAACGGGGACGGATGGCTGTTGCCGGACGACGCTTCCGCGCAGGTCTATCTGCCTCCGCAGCAGATGCGCGAGGTCATCCACGGCGATCGCGTCGCCGCGCGCATCGAGGGCCCCCGCTTCCGCGGCAAGCCGCAGGGATCGATCGTCGAGGTGCTCGAACGACGCACGCGCGAGGTCGTCGGGCGCCTCCACATCGAGTCGGGCGTGGCGTATCTCACGCCGGACAATCCGCGCATCACGCACCGGGTCCTCGTGCCGGCGTCCCAGACCGGGGATGCGCAGTCGGGCCAAGTGGTGATTGTCGAACTCACCCAGCAGCCCGGCCGCAACGCGCAGCCGGTCGGCCGGGTGACGCGGCTGCTCGGCGAGCACGGTGCGCCGGGGATGGAAACCGAGATCGCGATTCACTCGCACGGCCTGCCGTTCGAGTTCCCGGAGCCGCCCCTCGCGGAGGCGCGGGCATTCGGCGGACGAATCCCGGCGGCGGCCCTGGCGGGACGCGAGGACCTGCGCGAGATCGAGCTCGTCACCATCGACGGCGAGGACGCGCGGGATTACGACGACGCCGTCTACTGCGAGAGGGCGCGGGGCGGGTGGCGCGTCCTCGTGGCGATCGCGGACGTCGGCCACTACGTCAAGCCTGGCAGCGCGCTCGATGCCGAGGCGCGCGAGCGGGGCACGTCGGTGTACTTCCCGAACCGCGTGCTGCCGATGCTGCCGGAGGAGCTGTCGAACGGACTCTGTTCGCTCGTCCCGGAGGAGGACCGCCTGTGCCTCTGCTGCGAGCTCAGGGTGAGCGACGACGGCCGCATCACGCGCTCGCGTTTCTTCGAGGGCGTGATGCGCTCCGCGGCGCGGCTCACGTATCACGAGGTCGGCGCATTCCTCGAGCGGCCGGCGGGGAAGCACTCACCGCGTCTCGAGCGGCTGCGCGAGCGCCTCGAGGCCCTGCATGGCGTGTATCGGAGCTTCCTGCGCGAGCGCACGGGACGCGGCGCGCTCGAGCTCGACACGCCGGAACTCAAGCTCAAGTTCGACGAAGAGGGACGCGTGGCGGCGCTCGTGGAGCAGCCGCGCAACGACGCGCACCGCCTGATCGAGGAATGCATGATCGCAGCGAACATCGCTGCGGCACGCTACCTCGACCGGCACCGGGTGCCCACGCTCTACCGCGTGCACGGGTTGCCGGAGCTCGACCGCCTCGAGACGCTGCGGCACTTCCTGCGCGAGTTCAGCCTGTGGCTGCCGCCCGCGGAGGACGTCCAGCCCGAGCACCTGCGCGACCTGCTTCGCAAGCTGGGCGACCGGCCCGACGCGCTGCTGATTTCGACGGCGGTGATACGTTCGATGCCGCAGGCGGTCTACCAGCCCGGCAACATCGGGCACTTCGGGCTCGCGCTCGAGCATTACGCGCACTTCACCTCGCCGATCCGCCGCTACCCGGACCTCGTGGTGCACCGGGGCATACGCCAGGTCTTGCAGGGCGGCGACTCCCAGGACCTCATCGCCTGGCACGGGTCCTTCCCGGTCCTCGGACAGGATTGCTCCTTCCGCGAGCGTCGCGCGGACGAGGCAACCCGGGGTGCAGTGGCCTGGCTCAAGTGCTTTTACATGCAGGACCGGATCGGCGAGGAGTTCTCCGGCATCGTGTCGGGCGTCGTGGACTTCGGGCTCTTCGTGCAGCTCGAGGGGTTGCAGGTGGACGGACTCCTGCACGTCTCCGCGCTCGGGCAGGATTACTTCGCGCGCGACCGCTCGGGCTATCGCATCGTCGGGCGCAGTTCCGGCAAGGTGTACAAGCTCGGCGACCGCGTGCGCGTGCGCGTCACGAACGTCTCGCTCGACGACCGCCGGGTGGACTTCGAACTCGCCGGCGACGACGAACCAGCGCGACGGCCCAGGCGACAGCGCCCCGCCGGGAGGCGCCGCTGATGTCGAGTTCGGTCGCCTACGGAGTGCACGCGGTGAAAGTGCTGCTCTCGCGCAGCCCCGCGCGCGTGCGGCGACTGCTCGTCGCTGGCGGCAAGGACACTGGGCGTCTCGCCGAGATTCGCTCCCTCGCGCAGCGGGCCGGGGTGCAGGTCGCTGCAGCCGACGACGCGATGCTCGACCGGCTGGCCGAAGGCGGGCGCCACCAGGGCGTCGTCGCCGAGGTTGCGCCGCGAGCCAGCGATCCCGAAACCCAGCTCGAACAGGCGCTCGAGGCATGCGGCACGCCGCCACTGCTCCTCGTTCTCGACGGCGTCCAGGATCCGCACAACCTCGGCGCCTGCCTGCGCTCCGCCGATGCAGCCGGAGTCGCGGCGGTCATCGCGCCGCGTGATCGGGCCGCCGGGCTCACGCCCGTGGCCCGCAAGGTCGCGGCGGGCGCCGCGGAGACCGTGCCGTTCGTCGCGGTGGTCAATCTCGCGCGCACGCTCCGCGAACTCAAGGACCGCGGCG
This sequence comes from Nevskiaceae bacterium, assembly GCA_037439865.1. Taxonomy (GTDB): domain Bacteria; phylum Pseudomonadota; class Gammaproteobacteria; order Steroidobacterales; family Steroidobacteraceae; genus RPQJ01. The sequence goes on along the minus strand of JBBIVG010000018.1, from coordinate 8,414 downwards.
TATGGCTGGTCGGCACGGACGACTCGGCGGACAAGTCCGTGTACGACGTCGACCTGACGGGACCGCTCGGCGTGGTGATGGGCTCCGAAGGAGAAGGTTTGCGACGCCTCACCCGCGAGTGTTGCGACCAGCTCGTCTCCATCCCGATGGCCGGCGCCGTGGAGAGCCTGAACGTTTCAGTCGCGACGGGCGTCGTCCTGTTCGAGGCCGTGCGACAGCGGAACGCGCGGAAACAAGGCGGATAGCCGCCCGCCGCTTTCCTATCCGGCCGTCTTCCGTTATCCTACGCGGCCCGGTAGGCGTCCCTGACGGCACTCTGGGCTGTGTAACTCCTTGCTGCACCGAGGATTTTCTTCCGGGCAGCTGCAACCCGAAGGGAGCATTAGAAATGCGCCATTACGAAATCGTGTTCCTGGTCCACCCTGACCAGAGCGAGCAGGTCCCGGCCATGATCGAGCGCTACCGCGGCATGATCACCGCGGGCGGCGGTGCGATCCATCGCCTCGAGGACTGGGGCCGTCGCCAGCTCGCGTTCCCGATCGCCAAGGTCCACAAGGCCCACTACGTGCTGATGAACATCGAGAGCGACCAGAAGACGCTCGACGAGCTCACCGGTGCGTTCCGCTTCAGCGACGCGGTCATCCGGCACCTCGTCGTGTCGATGCCGGCCGCCGTGACCGAGCCGTCGCCGATGGCGAAGGCGGAGGAAGAGGGCGCGCGCGCCGAGGATTCCAGCCTGCCCGAGAGCGCCGAGGACTCGGCGACCGCCGGCTGATCCCGCATCGCCATCAACAAATTACCGACAGGGTGACCCATGGCACGTTTTTTCCGTCGCCGTAAGTTCTGCAAGTTCACGGCCGAAGGCATCGAGCGCATCGACTACAAGGATCTCGCCACGCTCAAGGGCTACATCACCGAGACGGGCAAGATCGTCCCGAGCCGCATCACCGGCACGCGCTCGAACTACCAGCGCCAGCTGGCGCTCGCAATCAAGCGAGCCCGGTTCCTGGCGTTGCTGCCGTACACGGACCAGCACTGAGATCGATCGGGCGCCGTGGGGAGACCCGGCGAGGCGCCGTCATGAACCGGTCGTTCGCCAGCTGGATCAGTCAAAACCCCGGCCGGGCGGTGATCGTCACCGGCCTGCTGGGATTGCTGCCACTCTTCGGGCTGGGGTTCGCGTTCTTCCTGCCGGGCGCGGTACCTGCGCTCGTGACGCTCGCGCGGGGTCCCCGGGCCGGCCTCTCGGTGGCGTTGGGAGCGACGGCGTTCCTGACGCTCGCGATGTGGATGATCGGGCGTCCGGTGCCGGTCGGGCTGATTTACTCTGCGTGGGTGCTCGGCCCGCCGCTGGCGCTCGCGGCGATCTACGGGCGCACGGGGTCGCTGTCGCTGTGCCTGCAGCTCGCGGTGCTCGCGGGCGTGGTATTGCTCGTGGTGCTGCACGTGTCGCTCGGTGATCCCGGGAAGTTCTGGGCGCCGTTCGTGCGGGACCTCGCACAGGAGATGGAGCGCCGCGGCCTGCCGATGGACCTGGAGAAGGACGGGCTGGTCGAGACGCTCGCGCGCACGTTGTGGGGCTGGGTGACGGCGCTCACGATGCTGCTCGCGATGTGCGCGCTGTTCCTCGCCCGCTGGTGGCAGACGCTGCCGGAGCAGGCGGGGAGGTTCGGAGCCGAATTCCAGCAGTTGCGCCTCGGCGTCGTGCTGGGAACGGTGGGTGCGGTGCTGATCGGCGCCTCGGTGCTGGTGGACCGGCCGCTGGTGGACGATCTCGAGAGGATCTTCCTCGGCGCGCTGATGCTGGTCGGGCTGGCGGCGGCGCACAGGTTCAAGGCCACGGGTCGACTGAACGGCGCGTGGCTCTGGGCGATATACATCCTGCTCGTGCTCGCGGCGCCGCTGATGGTCGCCGCGATGGCGGGCTGGGGTTTCGTGGATAACTGGCTGCGCTCGCAACGCGCCGCGCAGAATGTCTGAAGACTAGAGAGATCGATCGAGGAATCAACGATGGAAGTCATCCTGCTGCAGAAGGTCGCCAACCTCGGCAACATCGGCGACAAGGTCAAGGTCAAGCCGGGCTACGGCCGCAACTTCCTGCTCCCGCAGGGCAAGGCTGCGCTCGCCACTGCCTCCAACCTGAAGAAATTCGAGGAGCGCCGCGCCGAGCTCGAGAAGCTCGCCGAGGACGAGCTGTCGAGCGCCAAGCTGCGCGCGGGCCAGCTCGAGGGCTTCCGCCTGAAGCTCGCCGCCAAGGCCGGTGGCGAAGGGAAGATCTTCGGCTCGATCGGCACGGCCGACATCGCCGAGGCCCTGTCCGCGGCCGGCATCCGCATCGAACGCAGCGAAGTGCGCCTGCACTCGGGCCCGATCCGCGTCGTGGGCGAGCACCACGTCAAGCTCCACCTGCACAGCGACGTCGTCATCGACCTGCCGGTGGACGTGGTCGGCGAGGAATAACCTCACCCGGCCCCGGCAGCACGCATGGAGCAGGACGCGGGAGACGGGAGAAGCCGCAGGCGGCTGCGGCCCGTTTCCGACGCCGACACGCTCCGCGTGCCGCCGCACTCGGTCGAGGCGGAGCAGGCCGTGCTCGGCGGCCTGCTGCTCGACAACAGCACCTGGGACTCGATCGCGGATCGTCTCACGGCTGACGACTTCTACCGCCGCGATCACCAGCAGATCTTTACCGCCATCGCCGAGCTCGCGGCGCGCAGCGAGCCGGCCGATGCCGTCACCCTCGCGGAGTACCTGGCCTCCAAGGGCCAGGCCGACGAGACGGGTGGGCTCGCCTATCTCGCCGGGCTCGCGCGCGACACCCCGACTGCCGCCAACATCCGTGCCTACGCGGACATCGTCCGCGAGCGCTCGCTGCTGCGTCAGCTGATCCGGGTCAGTGGCGAGATCGCGGCGAGCGCCTACGAGAGCGAGGGGCGCCCGGCGAAGGACCTCGTGGACGACGCGGAGCGTCTCGTCTTCCAGATCGCAGAAGCGGGCCGCCGCACCGGCTCGGGCTTCGTGCCGCTGCGCGACATCCTGGGCGCGACCATCGACCGGCTCGACATGCTGCACCAGTCGCAGGGGCAGCTCACCGGTGTCAGCACGGGCTACAACGACCTCGATCGGATGACCGCCGGCCTGCAGCCCGGCGACCTCGTCATCGTCGCGGGGCGTCCCTCGATGGGCAAGACGACGCTCGCGCTCAACATCGCAGAGAACGCGGCGATCGCGGGCGGCAAGCCTGTGGCCGTCTTCTCGATGGAAATGTCCCGCGAACAGCTCTCGATGCGCATGATCTCGTCGCTCGGGCGCGTGGACCAGAGTCACCTGCGCACCGGCATGTTTGGCGACGAGGACTGGGCGCGAATCAACAGCGCCATCGCGCAGATGAAGACGGCGCCGCTCTACATCGACGACAGCGGCGCGCTCACGCCGACGGAGGTCCGCGCCCGCGCGCGCCGCCTCGCGCGCGAGAACAAGGACGGCCTCGGGTTGATCGTGGTGGACTACCTGCAGCTCATGCAGGTGCCGGGCACCAAGGAGAACCGCGCGACGGAGATCTCCGAGATCTCGCGCTCGCTCAAGGCGCTCGCGAAGGAACTCAAGGTCCCCGTGATCGCGCTCTCGCAGCTGAACCGCAGCGTCGAGCAGCGCACGGACAAGAAGCCGGTGATGTCGGACCTGCGTGAAAGTGGAGCGATTGAGCAGGATGCAGATTTGATCATGCTCATCTATCGCGAGGAAGTTTACGAGCCGGAGACGCCGCGCAAGGGCATCGCCGACATCATCATCGCGAAGCAGCGCAATGGCCCGACGGGCGAAGTGCACCTGACCTTCCTCGGCAAGTACACGCGCTTCGAGAACCTCGCCACGGGCGACTACGACTACGGCGCCTGACGCGGCGCCCGCCTGCTGCTTCCGACCGTGCAGACACCGATCCGCGCCATCATCGACACGTCCGCGTTGCGGCACAACCTGGCGCGCGTGCGCGAATTCGCGCCCGGCTCGCGAGTGATGGCCGTGACCAAGGCCAATGCCTACGGCCACGGGCTGGAAGCCGTGGCCGGCGCGCTCGCCGACGCGGATGCATTCGCCGTGGCGCGTCTCGAGGAGGCGCTGGCGCTGCGCGCGGCTGGCATGCGCCACCGCATCGTGCTGCTCGAGGGTGTCCTGAGCGCCGGGCAGCTTGCGGTGGCCGCGCGCGAGCAACTCGACGTCATGATTCACTGCTTCGAGCAACTCGCCATGCTTGAAGCACGGGGCGACGACGGCTCGATCCGCGCGTGGCTCAAGCTCGACACCGGAATGAACCGACTCGGCTTCCGGCCGGACGAGTTTCCGGAGGCGCATGCGAGGCTCACGCGAGTTCCAGGGGTCGCTCCCGATCCCGCGCTCGTGACGCACCTCGCGAGTTCGGACGAGACGACGAGTCCACAGACGCAGGCGCAGCTGGACGCGTTCGGAGCGGCGACCCGCGGTGTGCCGGGAGAGCGGAGCATCGCGAATTCGGCGGGCATCATTGCGTGGCCGGCCGCCCGTAGCGAGTGGGTGCGGCCGGGGATCATGCTTTACGGCGTGTCGCCGTTCGCGGAGGGAACGGGGGCGGACCTCGGCCTGCGCGCGGTCATGACTTTTCAGACCGGGGTCATCGTGGTCCGGACCGTCAAGGCCGGCGCGACCGTCGGCTACGGCGGTACGTGGCGCGCAGCGCGTGACTCGCGGATCGCGGTGCTGGCCGCGGGCTATGGCGACGGATACCCGCGCAACGCGCGTCCGGGAACGCCGGTGCTGATCGATGGACGCCGCGCGCCGCTGGTGGGCCGCGTCTCGATGGACATGATCACCGTGGACGTGACGGACCTGCCGCCGGTAGCCGCGGGCGATCCGGTCGAGCTCTGGGGGCCGTCGCTGCCGGTCGAGGAAATAGCGAGGTGCGCCGGCACTATCTGCTACGAGCTCACCTGCCGCGTGAGCCCGCGCGTGCCGCACGTCGTGCGCTGACGTTCAGCTTTCGAAGAAACCCATCTTCACGCCCGCGAGCTGCACGACGTCGTTGTCGTGCAGGCGGCGCGCCTGGGGCCCGGTCGGGGTTCCGTTCACGAGCGGGAAGTCGCCATCACGGCTGCTTTCCACGTGGACGATGTAGTAGCCGTCGGCGCGGCGCGTGATGGCGGCCACCTGCACTCCGGGACGGCCCAGCGTGGTCAGTGTCTTCACCAGGTCGAGCTCGCGGCCGGCGAACTGGCCCGAAAGCACCTGCAGTCGCGCGCGGGGCAACGTGCCATTCGGGTAGGTCGGCAGAGCCGAGGCGACAGTCGCCGGCGCGGGAGCGGCGGCGACCGGCGGGATGTTCATGCGCGCCGCGTCGCGCGGCGTGATCACCATCGTCTTCTCGAACTCGTCCTGCTTCTCGTCAGTCTCGTTCTCGACGAAGCGCAGCGCGTGGTGGCCCACGGTGATCACGTCGCCGTGCTGCAGCGCGTGCTTCTTGACGATCTTGCCGTTGACGTAGGTACCGTTCGTGCTGTTCAGGTCCTCGAGGAACGAGTCGTTGAGGATGTTGATGATCAGCGCGTGGTGGCCGCTCACGGCGGCGTTGTCGATGCGGATGTCGTTGTCCGGGAGCCGCCCGATGGTGTAGCGCTCCTTGCTCATGTTGTATTCGGCGAGCGACTGCCCGTCGAGGCTGAGAACAAGCCTGGCCATGCGTGGTCCCGAGTCTCCGTTTAGCCGAACAGCGCGAGCAGCCGATCCACCATGCGGCGCCGGGCCGGGAAGCTGTCGAGGACCCGGGCCAGCACGATCGAGATGTTATCCCGCCCGCCGTTGTCATTGCTCAACAGCACGAGCTGTTTAGCGAGCGTCTCAAGATTACCACCAAAGGTACTGATCGTTAAGTGAATATCCTCGTCCTCGACCATGTCCGACAGGCCGTCCGAGCAGAGCAGGAAGAGGTCGTCCTTCGAGACTGGGATCTCCGTCACATCCACTTCCACCGTCGGCTCGACGCCGAGCGCCCGCGTCACGTAATTCTTGGCTGCGGCCCGCTGCGCCTCCTCGGGCGTGTAGAAGCCCCGCGAGACGAGTTCCTGCAGCAGCGAGTGGTCCTGCGTGACCTGGCGGAATTCGCCGCCGCGATCCAGGTACAGCCGCGAGTCGCCCACGTGGGCCACCGTCAGCCTGTCGTCGAAGAAGAGCCCGGCCACGACGGTCGTGCCCATGCCCTCGCAATTCGCCTGGGTGCGGGCGGTCTGGTAGATGATCTTGTTGGCGCGCTGGATGGCGTCGCGGAGCAGGATGCCGGGGCGACTCATGCCGCTCTCGGGGTCGCGGATCGAAAGGTCCTCGCGCTCGACGGCGTCCTTCACCAGGCTCATGACCGTGCGCACCGCGATGCCGCTCGCCACCTCGCCGGCCTTGTAGCCGCCCATGCCGTCCGCG
>JBBIVG010000018.1:0-1939 GCA_037439865.1 Nevskiaceae bacterium | reverse complement strand
ATGGTGTCCTCGTTGTGCTCGCGGATGCGACCCGTGTCGCTCATGCCGACACAGCGGAACTTGCCCTTGTGCAGCACGCTCAGTCCCCGGCTTCCGGGATCGCGTCCCGGATCCAGCGCGCGAATACCGCGCCGTTCTTGAGGCGCTGCGCCGGGTCCTTGGCGAGCGCCAGGTCGAAGAATTCGTCGAGCCGCGCGGGCAGGTCCGGGCGCAACGTGCGGATGCGCGGGTGCGGCTCGTGCGCGATCTTGAGCATCAGCGCCGGCATCGAGTCGCCGCGGAACGGCAGCTGCCCGGTGAGCAGCTGGAACGCCGTGACCGCCAGGGAGAACAGGTCGGAGCTGCCGGTGACGGTGCGTCCCTGCAGCTGCTCGGGCGACATGAAGGAGGGCGTGCCGAGCACGACGCCAGTCCGGGTGCGGCCGGTGTCGGTCAGGCGCGCGATGCCGAAGTCGGTGATCTTCAGTTCGCCGCTCGAGGCGTCGAACATCACGTTCGCCGGCTTGATGTCGCGATGCACGACGTGCTGCTGGTGAGCGTAATGCAGCGCCTCGGCGAGCCGCGCGACGAGCTCGAGCGCGACCCGGGTGGGCAGCAGGTGGTCCGCGTTCGTGTGCTCGACGAGGTGGCGGCCGCGCAGCAGCTCCATGGCGATGTAGGCCGTGCCCTCGTACTCGCCCGCGTCGTAGATCGTGACGATGTGAGGGTGGCTGAGCCGTCCCGCCATCTCGGCCTCGCGGAAGAACTTCGCGCGCGCCTCCTCGAGCTCGTGCCCCTCGAATTCCGCCGCCAGCGGAATCGCCTTCAGCGCCACCTCGCGGTTGATCATCGGGTCGCGGGCACGGTAGACCACGCCCATCGCACCCTTGCCGAGCTCGTGCAGGATCCTGTAGCGGCCGAGCTGGCCGGGCACGGCGCGCTGGCCCGGCGTCGGCCGCGGTGGGCCGCCGGGCTTGCGGAGTACTGTGGTTTCGTCGGCCGGTACGCGCATGATTTGACGGAAAGTATACGGGCCCGCCCGGCCCCGAATTGCAGCGACCGTCACATATCCGGGGCGGCCGCAGGCGCGTGCTAGCATCGCCGGCCCGGGTCCGTTCCCCCGGGTGGCGGGTGAAATCATGGCGCGGCCCAAGGTGAGCTACGTGTGCGGGTCCTGCGGGGCGCGCACGCCCCAGTGGCAGGGGCAGTGCCCGGCCTGCCAGGCGTGGAACACGCTGGAGCTGGCGGCCTCCTCGGCGCCGCCGGTCGCCGCCCGGCGCCCAGGCTCCCCAGCCGCCAGCCAGACAGTGACGCAGGTCACGGACGACTCCGAGCTCAGGGCCGCGTCGGGCATCGGCGAACTGGACCGGGTCCTGGGCGGCGGGCTCGTCGCGGGGTCGGTGATCCTGCTTGGCGGCGACCCCGGTATCGGCAAGTCCACGCTGCTGCTGCAGGCAGCCGATGCGCTGAGCCGCGAGCAGCCCGTCCTGTACGCCTCCGGGGAGGAGTCCGTCCGGCAGGTGGCGCTGCGTGCGCGGCGGCTCGCTCTCGAGTCCGCGACGCTGCGGCTCCTGGCGGAGACGCGCGTCGAGAGCGTGATCGACGAGGCGCTCGCAACGCGCGCCCGCGTGCTCGTCGTGGATTCGATCCAGACCATGCACACCGACCTCTCCGAGTCGTCGCCCGGCTCGGCGGTCCAGGTGCGCGAGTCGGCGGCGCGGCTGGTCCGGTTCGCGAAGGAGACCGGCACGGCCGTGCTCATCATCGGGCACGTGACCAAGGAGGGGCAGATCGCCGGACCGCGCATCCTCGAGCACATGGTGGACACGGTGCTCTACTTCGAGAGCGACCCGGGCAGCCGGTTCCGGGTCGTGCGGGCGGTGAAGAACCGGTACGGCGCCGCCAACGAGATCGGCGTCTTCGCCATGGCGGACCAGGGGTTGAAGGAGGTCCGCAACCC
>JBBIVG010000017.1:0-21605 GCA_037439865.1 Nevskiaceae bacterium | reverse complement strand
GAGCCGCTCACCGGACTCCTCGACGATGCGTCCCTCCCGCAGCACGAAGTCGCCGTTCGCGTTGTGAGCCGGATTCTCCACCAGCACGAGGTGCGCGAGGTCCGCAGGACGCAGCGACTCCCGCAGCTTCGCGTAGGGGTAGTCCGTCCAGATGTCGCCGTTCAACACCAGGAATGGCGCCGGACCGAGCAGCGGCAAGGCACGGAAGATGCCGCCGCCCGTCTCGAGCGGCTCAGGCCCCTCGTCGCTGTAGGCGATGCGCACGTTGTAGCGCGCGCCGTTGCCGAGCGCGGCCTCGATCTGCGAGCCGAGCCACGAGACGTTCACGACGACGTCCCGGAAGCCGGCCATCGCGAGGGCGTTCAGGTGGTGCCCGATCAGCGGTAGCCCGCCCGCGTCGAGCAGCGGCTTCGGCCGGTCGAGCGTCAGCGGGCGCATGCGCTCGCCGCGGCCGGCGGCCAGGACCATCGCCTTCACGCAGTCCGCGCCTCGAGGCTGGCCAGCATGGCGGGCAGCACCCGGTTCCGCATGAGTTCGGCGAGCGGCCCGAAGTCCGGTTGCCGCGCGCAGGCCTGCTCGATGTAGCCGAGTGTGCGCGGCACGTCCGGAAGATAACCGGGCTTCCCGTCGCGGTGCCAGAGACGCGCAAAGATGCCGCTCGCCTTGAGGTGACGCTGTACGCCCATCAGGTCGAACCAGCGAATGAACTGCTCGTCGTCATCGCCGGTGGCAACCCCGGCTGCCGCCGCCTGCCGGCGGAAGTCGAGCGCCCAGGCCAGGACCTGCTCCTGCGGCCACGCGATGTAACAGTCGCGCAGCAGCGAAACGAGGTCGTAGGTGAGCGGCCCGTGCACGGCATCCTGGAAATCCAGGATGCCGGGGTTGCCCGCCGCGCAGACCATCAAGTTGCGGGAATGGTAGTCCCGATGCACGAATACCCGCGGCTGCTCGAGCGCGTCGGCCACCAGCCGGTCGAAGGCCGCCGCGAGTTGCCGACTCTCGGCCGCCGTCAATTCCAGGCCGAGATGACGGCCGAGCAGCCAGTCCGTGAAGAGGCTCATCTCGAAGCGGAGGAGCTTCTCGTCGTACGGCGGCAACGCGCGAGCGTGCTCGCCGCCACGGGCCTGGATCCGTACCAGCGCGGCGATCGCGTCGCGGTAGAGCTGCGGGCCCCGGGCACGGTCCGCCAGTTCCATCAGGTAGGTGATCGAGCCGAGGTCGGTCAGCAGCAGGAAGCCGTCCGCCGCGTTCCGCTCGATCACGCGCGGCGCATTGACGCCGATGTCGGACAGCATGCCCGCGACCTTCAGGTACGGCCCGACGTCCTCCTTGTCCGGGGGAGCGTCCATCGCGATGCACGTGCCGGCGGCGCGGGTCACCCGGAAGTAACGGCGGAAGCTCGCGTCGGCGGACGCCGGGGCCAGGCAGAAGTCATGCCAGCCGAGCCCTCGTTCGAGCCAGTTGCGCAGCAGTTCGAGCCGCGGATCGTGTCGGCCGGTATCGGGCAAGGGGTCCTCGGAAAGTCGGCTGGCTCGGGGCGCGGCAATTATAATCGCAGCGATGAAGCCGTCCGTCCGAATCACGCGCCACCGACGACGGCTGCTATCACCCCTGATCCTTTGCGCGCTGGCCGGCGCCGCGCCGGCGGCCGACGACCAGTGCCGCATCCCCGTCACGACCGACCCGCGCCTCGACGCGCTCCGCAAGGCTGACCCGGACGACCCGCACATCGACATCAAGAGCGATCGCGGCGAAATGAGTCGCTCGGGCGACGCCGAGCTCACGGGCAACGTCGAGATCCGCATGGGGCAACGCCTCCTGACCGCCGAAGAGGCGGAGGTGGACGCGAAGCAGCGCCGCATCACGGTCAAGGGCCGGTCCGAGTACCTCGATCCGACCATTCACGTGGTGGGCAAGGGTGGCTCGTTCGAAAGCGGCAGCGGCGGCACCTTCGAAGGCGCCAGGTTCGAGCTGGTGGACGGCTCCGGTCGCGGCTCCGCGAAGGACGCCGTGGTGCACGACCAGACGATGCTCGACCTGACGCGCGTGCGCTACACCGTCTGCCCGCCCGGCAACGAGGACTGGGTGCTCAAGGCCGACACCATCTCACTCGACCAGGAGAGCCGCACCGGCACGGGCCGCAACGTCCAGCTCAACTTCAAGGGCGTGCCGATCCTCTACACCCCCTGGATCTCGTTCCCGGTCGGCAGCGAGCGCAAGTCGGGCCTGCTGTTCCCCGCCTTCGGCAGCGGCGGCAAGACCGGCACCCAGATCGTGGTGCCCTGGTACTGGAACATGGCGCCGAACTACGACTCCACGTTCACGGCTCGCTGGTTCTCGTCCCGCGGTTTCCGCATCGATCCCGAGTTCCGCTACCTCACCGAGCGCAGCAAGGGAACGTTCGACATGCAGTACCTGCCGCACGACACGCAGCGCGGCGACTCGCGCGGACTGTACGCATTCAAGGACGTCACGAACTTCGAGCCACGCACGCGGGCCCTGGTGAATGCGTCGTACGTGACCGACAACTCGTACTTCGAGGACTTCGGCGTCGGCTTCGAGGGCACGAGCATCATCTTCCTGAACCAGCTGGCCGAGTTCCGCCGCGACGTCGATCACTGGTCGCTCATCGGCCGCACGCAGAACTACCAGGTGATCGACAACGCGCTCGCGGACGACGAGCGGCCCTACGCACTGCTGCCGCAGATCGTCGCGGCCGGCCGGTGGAACGACCTGCCGCGCGGGTTCGGCGCAGCGTTCGACCTCGAGGCCACGAACTTCTATCGCGACATCGGCCCGCAGGGCGTACGCGTGGACACGATGCCCGGACTCTCGTGGCGCACGGGACGCCGCGGCGCCTTCGTGGAGGCGGATGCGGCGTGGCGGTACACCGCCTACGGCCTGCACGACACCAACCCCGGGACGGACAACAGCCTCTCGCGTTCGCTCCCCGTGCTCAGCCTCGACTCGGGCTTCGTGCTCGAGCGGACCGTGGGCGAGAAGCAGCGCGTGCAGACGCTCGAACCGCGCGCGCTCTATCTCTACGTGCCGTACCGCAACCAGAACGACATACCGATCTTCGACACCGCCACGCCGGACCTGAACCTGGTCCAGCTGTTCCGCACCAATCGTTACGTGGGCGCGGACCGCGTCGGCGACGCCAACCAGGTGGCGCTCGGGCTCACCAGCCGCCTGCTCGATCCGGCCGGCGGCCAGCAGTACCTCACGGCGACGATCGGCGAGGCGTACTACTTCGAGCAGCCGAAGGTGACGCTGCCCGGCGAGACTCCGAGCAACCGCTCCTCGTCCGACATCGTCGCCGAACTCGAACTCGACGCATTCAAGTACTGGAGCGCCCGGATCGGCTACCAGTGGGATCCCAATGCGTCGCAAACCGAGCGCGGCGAGTTCGGGCTGCAGTACCGGCCGGCGAGCGACAGCGTGATCAACGCGTCGTATCGCTACCAGCGCGACCTGCTCGAGCAGGTGGACGTTTCCGCGGCATGGCCGTTCGCCGATCACTGGCACGGATACGCGCGCTGGGTGTATTCGATCTCCGAGCGCAAGACGCTCGACCAGTTCATCGGCTTCGAATACGCCTCGTGCTGCTGGGCCCTGCGCGTGATCACGCGCCACTTCATCAGCAGCCGCTCCGGCGCGTCGGACACGTCCCTCGGCATCCAGCTGGAACTCAAGGGGCTGTCCAGTGTCGGAGTGGACAACGAAGCTTTCCTGCGGGACGCGATTCGTGGATACTCCGCGCTCCCCTCCGAGCCCAGCTCCTGAGATGCCCTTGATTTTCAAGAGATTTTTCTTGCTCGTGGCGTTGCTCGCCGCGACCACGGTTCACGGCCAGACCGCGCCGCCGCCCTCCCCTGCGATGGCCCCGGCGACGGCCCCCGCAACGCCCCCCTCGACGCCGGCGGCCCCAGCGTCTCCGGCTCCGCAGCGTGGCGTTACGCTCGACCGCGTGGTCGCCGTCGTGAACGACGGCATCGTGCTGCAGAGTTCGCTCGACCAGCAGGTGGCAATGATCTCGGGCCGCCTGCAGCAGGCGGGGCAGCAGCTCCCGCCGCGCGACATCCTGCGCCAGCAGGTGCTCGATCGCCTCGTGCTGCAGGAAATCCAGATGCAGCGCGCCGCGCGCCTGGGCATCCAGGTGCCCGACGAGCTGCTGAACCAGACGCTCACGGACATCGCGCAGCGCAACAACGTCCGGTTCAGCGACCTCCCCGCCGCGCTCGAGCGGCAGGGCATCGACTACCGCTCGTATCGCGAAGAGGTCCGCCGCGAGATCATCCTCGGCCAACTGCGGCAGCGCGACGTGTACTCCCGCATCTACGTCTCGCCGCGCGAGGTCGAGCAATGCGCGGCGAAACTCAAGGCCGCGCCGGAGGACACGCAGGAGTACGAGGTCTCGCACATCCTGGTCTCCGTGCCGAGCTCGGCGACGCCGCAGCAGATCGAGGAGCGCACCGCGCGCGCCCAGGGCGTGTACGAGCGCGCGAAGCGCGGCGAGGACTTCGCGGACCTGGCGGTCGCGTACTCCGACGCGGGCACGGCGCTCGAGGGCGGCAAGCTCGGCTGGCGCAAGGCGAACCAGCTGCCCTCCATCGTGGCCGACACGGTGCCGAAGATGAAGAAGGGCGAAGTCACCGAGATCATCCGCACGCCGAGCGGCTTCAACATCTTCAAGCTGACGGACACGCGCGGCGCGCAGCAGCCGGCGATGGTGGCGCAGGTGCACGCACGGCACATCCTGATGCAGACGAACGCCCTCGAGGACGACGAGACGGTGCGGCAGAAGCTCGAGCGCATCCGCGAGCGGATCCTGAAAGGCGAGGACTTCGGCGCGATCGCGTCGGTCTCGTCGGCCGACCCCGGGTCGGCCACCCGCGGTGGCGACCTCGGCTGGACGAACCCCGGTTCGTTCGTCCCCGAGTTCGAGAAGCAGCTGGACGCCCTGCAGGTGAACGAGATCAGCCATCCCTTCAAGACGCAGTTCGGCTGGCACATCGTCCAGCTGCTCGGCCGCCGCACCTACGATGCGTCCGAGGACGTCACGCGCAACAAGTGCGTTGCGCAGCTGCGCGAGGCACGCGCGGACGAGGAAACGGAGATCTGGCTGCGCCGCCTGCGCGACGAAGCCTACGTCGAATACCGGTGAGGCCGCGCGCGCTCCCGACCGTCGCGCTGACGACCGGTGAGCCGGCCGGCATCGGCCCGGACCTCTGCGGTGCGCTTCCTGGCCGCCGCCTCGGATGCCGCGTGGTGCTGCTGGCCGACCGGTCCGTGCTCGGACGCGTCCGTGGCGAGCGCCGGCGCATGAACGCCCTCCCCGACTACGATCCGGCGACCCCGGCGCGTGCGCGCGTCGAGGTCCTGCACGTCCCGCTGCGGGCACCCTGCACGGCCGGACGGCTCGACACCGCGAACGCCGCCTACGTGCTTTCGTTGCTGGACCGTGCCGTCGACGGGTGCATGTCGGGCGAGTTCGGCGCGATGGTCACGGCGCCCGTGCACAAGGGCGTGATCAACGACGCGGGCGTACCGTTCACCGGGCACACGGAGTACCTGGCCGCGCGCTGTGGCGCGCCGCTGCCGGTCATGATGCTGGTGGGTGGCGGCCTGCGAGTCGCGCTGGCCACCACTCACCTTCCGCTCAGCGGTGTCCCGGCGGCGCTCACCGGTGAGAAGCTCGACGCCGTGCTGCGCATCCTCGACCGCGACCTCAGGCGCCTCTTTGCCCTACGCAGGCCGCGCATCCTCGTGTGCGGCCTCAACCCGCACGCGGGCGAAGGCGGGCACCTCGGACGCGAGGAACTGGACGTGATCGTCCCGGTGCTCGAGCGACTGCGGCGCGCGGGCCTCGCGCTGGAAGGGCCGGTCCCCGCCGACACGGCCTTTCTCCCCGAACGCGTCGCCGCCACGGACGCGGTGCTCGCGATGTACCACGACCAGGGACTGCCGGTCTTGAAGCGCGCTGCGTTCGGCCACGCGGTGAACGTAACGCTGGGCCTGCCGATCCTGCGCACGTCCGTTGACCACGGCACGGCGCTCGACCTGGCGGGAACGGGCCGGGCCGACCCCGGGAGCCTGCTCGCTGCGCTGCGGCTCGCCGCGAGTTCCTGCCGTCCGCCGCGGCCTTGAACCGCGCCAAGAAGCGCTACGGCCAGCACTTCCTCCACGATCCGGGCACGATCGACCGGATCGTGCGCGCAATCGATCCCCGGCCCGGCGACCGCGTGGTCGAGGTGGGGCCCGGCCGCGGGGCCATCACCGCTCCGCTGCTCGCCGCACTGGGTAGCCTGGACGTGGTGGAGATCGACCCCGAGGTGGTGCCGCAGCTGCGCGCGCGCTGCGCGGGCCGCGGCGAGCTGCGCGTCCACCAGGCCGACGCGCTCGAGTTCGACTTCCGCGCACTGCGTGGCGACGGGCCTCGGCTGCGGCTGGTCGGCAACCTGCCCTACAACGTCTCGACGCCGTTGCTCTTCCATTTCCTGGAGCAGCTCGACGCCATCGCGAGCATGCACTTCATGCTGCAGAAGGAGGTGGTCGCGCGCATGGCGGCTCGCCCGGGCAACAAGGACTATGGCCGCCTGACGGTCATGCTTGCACCGCGGGTACGCGTCGTACCCCTGTTCGACATCGGCGCCGGGGCGTTCGCGCCACCTCCCAGGGTCGTCTCCACGTTCTTCGAGCTGGTCCCGCACACGGCGCCGCCCTTCGAGATCGCCGATCCCGCGGCCTACGCGAAGGTGGTTTCCGCCGCCTTCGGGCAACGGCGCAAGACGCTGCGCAACTCGCTCTCCGGGCTACTCGACGCCGAGGCCATCCGGGCAGCGGGCATCGATCCCGGCGCCCGGCCGGAGACCCTCGAGCCGGCCCGGTTCGCGGCTTTGGCGGCCCGCGTCCGGCCCTGAGGATCCGCGCAATTGGTCGGCCGGATCGGCCGACCTATAATCGAGCGAAGCGGTGAACGAGCGCCCTCAGGAGAACCCGATGCGCGACTACAAGAAGCTACTGCTCTGCCTCGACCTCACGGACGACAGCGAGAAGATCGCGGAGCGCGCCAAGGCGCTCGCCGCCCGCTTCGACGCCAGCCTGACGCTGCTGCATGTGGTCGAGTACGTGCCCGTCGAGCCGATGGGCGAGGCCTTGCTGCCGGCCGTCCAGATCGAGGGCGAGCTGGTCGAGCGGGCGAAGACGCGCCTCGCGGAACTTTCGGCGAAGCTCGGGCTCGACGCGGCCGAGCGGCTGATCCTCACGGGCAACATCAAGGCCGAGGTCGTGCGCGTGGCCCAGGAGCGCGGCGTGGACCTGATCGTGATCGGCAGCCGCGAACGCCACGGCGTTTCGATCCTGTTCAACTTCACCGAGGACACCGTGCTGCACGCGGCGCCCTGCGACGTCCTGTCGGTGCGCCTGAGCAAGGAATGAGCGCCCCGCGCGACGCCATGACCACGACGCCCTACCGCATCCGCGTGGACGTGGTGACCAACTACGTCGAGGACCAGTCGAGCCCGGGCGACGGCCGGTTCGTGTTCTCCTACACGATCACCATCCGCAACGAAGGCACGGTCCCGGCGCGCCTGCTGACGCGCCACTGGATCATCACCGATGCGAACGGCAAGGTGCAGGAGGTCGTCGGCGAAGGCGTGGTCGGCGAGCAGCCGCACCTGCAGCCCGGCGAGGGCTTCCGCTACTCGAGCGGCGCGATCCTCGAGACGCCCGTCGGCGCGATGCAGGGCAAGTACCGCATGGTCGCGGACGACGGCGAACATTTCGACGCCCCGATTGCGCCGTTCAGGCTCGCGATGCCGGGTCTGCTGCACTGACGGCCGATGGCGACCTACGCCGTCGGTGACGTGCAGGGGTGCGCCGCCGAGCTCGAAGCCCTGCTCGGGCAGCTTGACTTCTCCGCTTCACGCGACCGCCTGTGGTTCGTCGGTGACCTGGTCAACCGGGGCCCGCGCTCCCTCGACGTCCTGAGGCTCGTCCGCGACCTCGGCGACACCGCGGTCGTGGTGCTCGGCAACCACGACCTGCACCTGCTCGCGGTCGCTCGCGGCCACGCGGAACTGCGCGGCAGCGACGAGACGCTGCGCCAGGTCCTCGAGGCACCGGACCGCGACCGCCTGCTCGACTGGCTGCAGGGCCGACCCGTGCTCCACCACGATGCCGCGCTCGGCGTCACGATGATCCACGCCGGCCTCCCGCCGCAATGGGACATCGGGCTCGCGAGGCGCTGCGCCGCCGAACTCGAGCAGGCGCTGCGCAGCGACCGCAGCGGCAAGCTGTTTGCCCGCATGTACGGGAACCAGCCGGACCTGTGGCGCGACGACCTCGACGGCATCGACCGCCTGCGCTTCATCACCAACGCGCTGACCCGCCTGCGCGCCTGCGACGCTGATGGCCGGATGCTCTTGAAGCTCAAGGGGCCGGTCGAGCAGCTGCCCGCCGGCGCCGTACCGTGGTTCCGCGCACCGCATCGCCGCTCGGCCGGGGCGCGCATCGTGTGCGGGCACTGGTCGGCGCTCGGTTACCGCGACGAGTGCGGGGTGCTCTCGATCGACACGGGATGCGTGTGGGGGGGAACGCTCGCCGCGCAGAGGCTGGACGCACCCGCGACGCCGGTATTCGTGCCGAGCACGATGCCGGCCGCGGACTTCAGTTCCGCATGAGCCAGCCGACGATCGGCGCCATCCCGGAGCCGAGCAGCCGCGTCAGCACGTTCAGCAACCGCGCGTCGAATCCGACTCGCCAGTGCGAGCGGTTGCCGTGCACCGCGCGCCAGACCTTCTCCGCGACCTGCCGCGGAGTGACCTTCACGCCGAGGCGATCGATGGAAGCCGGTTTCACCGCCGCATCGAGCACCATCGCCGTCTGGACGTAAGCAACATAGATCGCCGACACGTTGATGCCGAACCTGCGCCACTCGACGTTGAGCGCCTCGGTGAAGCCCCGCACGAAGAACTTGGTGGCGCTATAGACCGCGTGCTCGGGGGCGCCGTACTCCGCGGACGTGGAGGCCATCGCGACGGCATGTGCGCCTGGCGTCTGCTTCAGGAAGGGCAGTGCCGCGTCGAACGTGTTGACGACGCCGCGGGCATTGATGTCGATCGTGAGGTCCTTCTGCCCGCGCTGGACCGTGTCGTGCGGCCCCATGTAGGCGACGCCCGCGTTGGCGAACACGGCGTCGAGCCTGCCGCCCGTGCGCGCGGCGAAGGTACGGATGGCCGCATCCAGCGCGGCGAAGTCGCGCACGTCCGCGACGTGGGTGCTGACCGCGCCGGCGCCGAGTTCCTGCTGCAGGGACGCGAGCTTCGCGTCGTCCACGTCGGATGCCCCGACCAGCCACCCCTTGCCCGCGAAGACCCGCGCCGTCTCCGCGCCGATGCCGGCAGCGGCTCCGGTAATGAAAATCGCCTGCTGCGCGGTCACTTCTTCTCCGTTACGGGCTCCAGCACCTCGAGCGTGAGATTCAGGCTACCCGGGGTCACGGCCCTCGGCACGCAGGCCATGTGGTTCTCGACGACGCGTGCGCCGAGCTGCTCGAAGACCTGCTTGCGCATCTCGTCGACCAGCTCGCAGTCCCCCTGCTGCACCGGGCCGAGCGGATCGCCCACGAGCTGCACCGTCCGCCAGCGGGCCGGGAACGGCGCGGTTGCTTCCGGCGTGGGACTCTTGTGGTGGCCCTTTGCCTTGGCCGCCAGCGCTCGCTGCGCGTCGCTCTTCGCGACCTCCTCCATGACCTCCGGAGTGGCCGGACGCGGCAGCGCCGCCCGGATCGTCACCCAGGGCATGCGCTCCACGCCCGGTGAGTTGATGCAGAACCGGGTATCGACCTTGAACCCGGGGCGTGCACCGATGGCTGCCAGGATCGCCTCGACCTTGTCCTGGATGCCGTCGCAGGAGTAGTAGCTCGTGAGTCCCATGTAGGCGAACTTCACTTCGCGCTCGACCCAGACTGCGCTCACCGTCTTCTGGACGTCCGGCGTTTCGCCAGCGTGCCCGGCAGCCGGCGTCGCGGCATTCGCGACCGTCGCCACGAACAGGGCGAGCGGTACGGCGACCGTGCGCAAGAAGTTCATGCGGCCCTCCTGCCCCGTCGCGGGGCGAGGTGTCTATACTGCCATACCCTCGGGGCTCGCCCGCCAGTACAACCAGAATCGAACGGCGCGCGCCGTCAGCCATGGACCAGCTTCAATTCACGACGCACGGACGACACTGGAGGGTCGACCCCCGTACCTTTTTCGACCTCGCGGTCCGGCTCGAGTTCGACGGCCCGCAGCCAAGGTTCTTCGCGGACGAGCCGGCACGTGGCCGGCCGCTCGCAGTGGGCTCCTTCGCGGGTGACGTGGAGGCGGGAGCCAGCTGCAACTGCGGCATCTATTCGGTCGCGCCCCACTGTCACGGCACGCACACGGAGTGCGTCGGGCACCTGACCGGGGACGCGACGGCCGTGGCGGAGTTCACCCCGGCACCGCTCGCGCTTACCCTGCTCGTCAGCGTGCAGCCCGGACCACTCGGCGCCATCTCCCACGATCGCCCGCGGGTGAGCGCACCGACCGACCTGGTGATCACCCGCGCGATGCTTGCGACGTCGGTGCAGCGCTGGATGCGCGATCCGTGGACTGCGCTCGTCGTTCGCACGCTCCCGAACGATGCCGGCAAGGCCCACCGCCACTACTCGGGCCCCTGCCCGGCCGCCTATTTCACTTCGGACGCGATGCACTGGGTGGTCGAGCGCGGCGTGCAGTCGCTGGTCGTGGACCTGCCGAGCCTCGATCGTGCCGACGACGGTGGCGGCCTGGTCGCACATCGCGTCTACTGGGGCCTCGCCCCGGGCGCACGCGACTCGCGTCTCGCTGAGCGCGAGCGGGCGCTCGTGACCGAGCTCGCCTACGTACCGTCGCGCGCGGCGGACGGGCTTTACCTGCTCGACCTGCAGGTGCCCGCCTTCGGCGCCGACGCGGCGCCGAGCCGTCCGGTGCTGTACCCGATTGCGGAGATCGTGGCGTGAGGCTCGACCGGGAGCAGTCGCTGGAGCTCGACGACGCCGACGGCCTGCGCGCCTGGCGCGAGCGATTCGTGCTGCCGCAGTCCGCGGACGGCCGCGAGCTCGTCTACCTTTGCGGCCATTCGCTCGGCGCGCAACCGGTGCGTGCCGCGGACTGCGTCGAGGAGGTGATGCGCGACTGGCGCACGCTCGGTGTCGAGGGACATTTCGCGGGTGATCACCCATGGACGCGCTACCAGGAACGCGTGGCACCGGCGCTCGCACGGCTCGCCGGAGCGCAGGAACACGAAGTCGTGGCGATGAACACGCTCACCGTGAATCTCCACCTTCTGCTCGCGAGTTTTTATCGCCCAGCGGCCGAGCGTAGGGCCATTCTCATCGAGAAGGATGCATTTCCCTCGGACCGCTACGCCGTCCAGTCGCAGCTGCGCTTTCACGGCCTCGACCCCAGGCTCGACCTGGTCGAGGTCGCGCCGCGTGAAGGCGAGTCCGTCCTGCGCACCGAGGACGTCGTGGCGACGATCGAGCGTGAAGGGCCACGCATCGCGACGATCCTCCTGCCCGGCGTGCAGTACCTGACCGGCCAGGCGCTGGACATCGCCACCATCACGCAGGCGGGCCACCGCGCAGGCTGCAACGTGGGTTTCGACCTCGCGCATGCGATCGGCAACGTCGAGCTCGAGCTGCACGAACACGAGGTCGACTTCGCCGCCTGGTGCAACTACAAATATCTGAACGGCGGGCCCGGCTGCATCGCCGGCGCTTTCATCCACGAACGGCACGGCCGCCGGACGGACCTGCCGCGACTCGCCGGCTGGTGGGGAAACGAGCTCGACACTCGATTCGAGATGGCGCCCGAGTTCCGCCCGATCCCGGGCGCCCAGGGCTGGCAGCCCGGCAATCCGCCGATCCTGGCCATGGCGCCGCTCATTGCATCCCTCGGGCATTTTGCGGCCGTTGGACTGCCCGCCCTGCGCAGGAAGTCGCTGGCGCTGACCGGCTACCTCGAGGCACTCGTCCGCGAACGCCTGCGCGGCCAGGTGACGATCCTGACGCCGGCGGATCCCGGGCAACGCGGCGCCATGTTGTCGCTCGAACTCCAATGCGGACGGGAACGCGCCAAGGCCGCGTTCGAGACCGTGGTCGCGCGTGGCATCGTCCCCGACTGGCGCGAACCCGGCGTGATCCGCGCCGCCCCCGTTCCTTTCTACAACAGCTTCGAAGACGCGTGGCGATTCGTCGACGCGCTCTCGGCAACGCTCGCCTGACGGAGACCTCGTGCAAGACCTGACCCAGGGCTCGGTCCGCCGGCTCCTGCTCATGATGGCGGCCCCCATCGCGGCCGGCATGGTGATGCAGACCCTGTATTTCCTCGTGGACCTGTACTTCGTCGGCCGGCTGGGCGACGCCGCGCTGGCGGGCGTCGGCTCCGCGGGCAACGTCACGATGATCGTCATGGCCCTGACGCAGGTACTCGGCATCGGCTCGGTCGCCCTGATCGCGCAGGCCGTCGGCCGCAAGGACGCGGCGGACGCGAACCTCGTCTTCAACCAGTCGCTCGTCATGGCGGCCGGTTGTGCCGTGGCGACGCTCGTCGGCGGATACGCGCTCAGCGGCCCGTACATGGCCGTGCTCGGCGCGGACGCCGCGACCGCCGCGGCCGGCACGTCCTACCTGCACTGGTACATGCCCGGCCTCGCGCTACAGTTCGCGATGGTCGCGATGGGCTCGGCGCTGCGCGGCACGGGCATCGTCAAGCCCACGATGGTCGTGCAGATGGTGACGGTGCTTCTCAACGCAGTCCTCGCGCCGATTCTCATCGCCGGCTGGATCACGGGACGCCCCATGGGAGTCGCCGGCGCCGGGCTCGCGAGCACGCTCGCGATCGCCTGCGGCGTCGTGGTGTTGTTCCGCTACTTCGAGCGGCTCGAGAAGTACGTGGCCGTGCATCGCGACCTGTGGCGGCCGCGCATGGAGACCTGGCGCCGACTGCTCGGCATCGGCCTGCCTTCCGGCGGCGAGTTCCTGCTGATGTTCGTCATCATGGCGGTCGTCTACGGCACGATCCGCGATTTCGGGGCGGACGCGCAGGCCGGCTTCGGCGTGGGCGCCCGGCTGATGCAGTCGATCTTCCTGCCCGCGATGGCGATCGCATTCGCCGTCGCCCCGGTGGCCGGCCAGAATTTCGGCGCGCAGCGCCACGATCGCGTGCGCGAGACGTTCAAGTGGGCGGCCATCATGAGCTCGACCGTGATGGCGGTGCTCACCGTCCTGTGCCACCTGCGCCCGGCGTGGCTCGTGTCCGGCTTCGCCGACGATCCCGGCGTGATCGAGGTCGGCAGCGATTACCTGCGCACGGTGTCGTGGAATTTCGTCGCGTCGGGGCTGATCTTCTGCTGTTCCGGCATGTTCCAGGCGCTCGGCAACACCGTGCCTTCGCTCCTGAGCAGCGGCAGCCGGCTGCTGACGTTCGTCCTGCCGGTGCTCTGGATCGCGCAACGCCCCGGGTTCGAGCTGCAGAGCGTGTGGTATGTCTCGGTCGCGAGCACGGCGCTGCAGGCGGTCGTCAGCCTCTGGTTGCTGCATGCCGTCATGCAGCAGCGCCTGCGGAAGGACGGCTGAGCCGTGCGCGTGCTCGAAACCGAACGCCTGTCGCTGCGCGTCCTGACCGAGGACGACGCCGCATTCATGCTCGGCCTGCTGAACGAGCCATCGTTCCTGCGGAACATCGGTGATCGAGGGGTGCGTACGGAAGCCGCGGCCCGCCGGTACCTGCGGGAGGGAGCGATCGCGAGCTACGCGCAGCATGGCTACGGCCTGTGGCTCGTGGAACTCAAGTCCACCGGCGAGCCGATCGGCATCTGCGGCCTGGTGAAGCGGGACTACCTCGACGACCCCGACGTCGGGTTCGCTTTCCTGCCGGCGTTCTGGATGAAAGGCTACGCCGCGGAGTCCGCCGCCGCCGTGAAGCACCACGCGCTCACTGCACTCGGCGTGACACGCGTGCTTGCGATCACTTCGCCCGACAACACCGGGTCGATCCGGGTGCTCGAGAAGATCGGCCTGCGCTTCGACCGCATGATCGTCCCGCCCGGGAAGGACGAGCAGGTCCGGCTGTTTACGTCCGACCGCTGACGACGTCGGCTACGCCGGACCGTCAACGCACGCGGCGCAGCGTCACGAAGCTGTAGGCGTGAACGTGCCGGTCGTCGGCCGGATGGTCCTCGCGGGCGACCTCCTCCCAACCCGCGGCATCGAACGGCGGAAAGAACGTGTCCGCGCCGACCGTGGCATGCACGCGGGTGACGTACAGCGTCGTCGCGAGCGGCAACGCCTCGCGATAGATCCCGCCACCGCCGATGACGCACGTCTCCTCGGCGTCACCCGCCGCCTCGAGCGCCGCGGCCAGGGAAGGCACCACCCGGCAGCCATCGATCGCGAGCCCCGGTTGCCGGGTGACCACGATGTTGGTCCTCCCGGGCAGGGCGCGGCCGATGGAGTCGTACGTCTTGCGCCCCATCACGATCGGCTTGCCCATCGTCAGCGCCTTGAAGCGCTTCAGGTCGTTCGGCAGGTGCCAGGGCAGCCCGCCGCGCAGGCCGATGCCGCCCTGCTCGTCCGTCGCGACGACGATCGAGACGCCGGTCACCTGCGCCGGCTCTTCCCCGCGCGCGTTACAGGCTTCTTCTTCGCCGCCTTCTTCCGCTGCGCGGCCTTCTTCCGTTTCGCCGGCTTCCTCGCGTCGAGCGGCACCTCGTCGAGCATCGTGCCGCGGCAGTTCGCCGCCCCGCAGCGGCAGTCGTAATTGGCGAGCTCGTCGGGGTCGTCCGTGCTCTCCCACGTGAGCCCGTACTCGTAACCGAGCTCCTCGCCGGGCTTGATGTCGCGCAGCGCCTCGATGAACACCCGGTCGTCCTCGATCACGGTGTCGCAGTTCGGTGCGCACGAGTGATTGATGAAACGCGCGTCGTTTCCGCCCACGCCGGCATCGATCACGATGTCGTCGCTCACCACGAACAGGAAGGTGTGCCCGTCGTCCTGCCCCTTCGCGTCGTAGCGCGCGTCTGCCGCCTCGTGCGAGATGCGGTCACCGAGGTACTCCACGATGCGCGTGCCTTTCGGGATGCGGCGCCTTGCGTAGACACCCTTGCCATGGATGCCCGAACGCCGGACCTCGAACAGCGGCGAATCCCCTGCGTGGCTCGACGAGGTGCGCACGGCGTGGCGCATGTGTGCGTGGTGTTGCGACTTCTTCTTCATACGGCGATCGGGGCCTTGATGGCGGGATGGAACTGGTAACCGACGACCTCGAAGTCGTCGTAGTGGTAGTCGAAGATCGTCGGCGGGCGACGCCTGATCTCGAGCCGGGGCAGCGGCAGCGGCTCGCGCGAGAGCTGCAGGCGCGCCTGCTCGAGGTGGTTCACGTAGAGGTGGCAGTCGCCGCCCGTCCAGATGAATTCACCCACGCCGAGGTCGCATTGCTGGGCCATCATGTGGGTGAGCAGCGCGTAGGAGGCGATGTTGAAGGGGACGCCGAGGAAAATGTCGGCGCTGCGCTGGTAGAGCTGGCACGAGAGCCGCCCGTCCGCGACGTAGAACTGGAACAGCGCGTGGCACGGCGTCAGCGCCATCCTGTCGAGCTCGCCCACGTTCCACGCGTTCACGATGATCCGGCGCGAGTGCGGGTCGCGCTTCAGCAGGTCCATCGCGGCCTCGATCTGGTCGATCGTGCGGCCGTCGGCGCCCCGCCACGATCGCCACTGCACGCCGTACACCGGGCCGAGCTCGCCCTCCGCGTCGGCCCATTCGTCCCAGATGGAGACGCCGTTATCGCGCAGGTAGCGGACGTTCGTCTCGCCGCGCAGGAACCAGAGCAGCTCGTGGATGATGGACTTGAGGTGCAGCTTCTTGGTCGTGACGAGCGGGAAACCGGTCTCGAGGTCGAACCGCATCTGCCAGCCGAAGGTAGCGAGGGTTCCCGTGCCGGTGCGGTCGGTCTTGCGCGCGCCGTGCTCGAGCACGTGGCGCATGAGGTCGAGGTACTGCTGCATCGTTCAGGTGTAATTGCCCGAGGGCTGCCGGCGCCGGTAGGCAAAGGCCAGCATCCAGAGCCCGGCGACGATCATGGGCAGCGACAGGATCTGGCCCATCGTCACCCAGCCGAACAACAGGTAACCGCGATTCCCGTCCGGCACGCGGACGAACTCGACCGCGAAACGGAACAGGCCGTAGCAGACGAGGAACAGGCCCGAGGGCGCCCACCGCGGCCGCGGGGTCGACGTGAACCACCAGAGGATGACGAACAGCACGAGGCCCTCGAGGAACGCCTCGTACAGCTGCGACGGGTGCAGCGCGACGCCGTCCACGACGAAGGCCCAGGGAACGTCGGTCGGCTTGCCCCACAGCTCACCGTTGATGAAGTTGCCGATCCGGCCGGCGCCGAAACCGATGGCCGGCAGCGGCGCGGTGAAATCGAACACGTCGACGAGCTGGCGGCCGCGACGGTTCGCGAACGTCGCCAGCGCGACGAGCACGCCGATGAGTCCCCCGTGGAAGGACATGCCGCCTTCCCAGATCCGCAGCACGCCGAACGGGTCCTCGATGATGCGCTCCGTTCCGTAGAACAGCATCCAGCCGAGTCGTCCTCCGAGGATGACGCCGACCGCGCAATAGAAGATCAGGTCGTCCACGTCGATCGGCTTCCACGTCGACCCGGGTCGCGACGCGCGGCGGCGCGCGAGCCACCAGGCCCCGAGGAACCCGACGAGGTACATGAGCCCGTACCAGCGCACGTGGAGGGGCCCGATCGAGAGCGCGATCGGGTCGGGATTCGGGTAGACGAACATGAGGCGGATAGTTTAGCGGCTGCCGGAATCACGCGCCCGACTGGATGACTGCGCGGCCATCACCGGCGGCGGGGCCGCTCACTCCTGCACGACGCGGCAGAAGATCGCCTTCAGGTACCGCGTCTCCGGAATGGCGGGATGGATCGGATGGTCCGGGCCGTGCCCGCCCACCTCGACGACCTGCGCGAACCGGTTCAGGTGACGAGCCGATTGCTGGATCGCGCCGATCAGCTCGTCCTGCGCGAGATGGTGCGAGCACGAGCAGGACACGAGGATGCCGTCGCGCGGCAGCAGCTGCATCGCGAGCTGGTTCAGCTTGCGGTAGGCGGCCTGTCCTTTCGGGATGTCGCGCCGCCGCTTGATGAATGCCGGCGGGTCGACGACGACGACGTCGAATTTCTCGCCGGCCTCGCGCAGCGCCGCGAGAGCATCGAAGGCATCGTCGCGCATCGTGCGGACCGGGAAGCCATTCTCCGCAGCGGATTCCGCCAGCAACTCGAGCGCAGGCGCGGACGAGTCCACGCACAGCACGTCGCTCGCGCCGGCCCGGGCCGCGGACAGGCCCCACGCGCCGAGGTAGCTGAACACGTCGAGCACCCGGCGTCCCGCGACGTACTTGAGCATCGCGCGCCGGTTCGACGCCTGGTCATAGAACCAGCCGGTCTTCTGTCCCCCACCGAGCGGGACCTTGAACCGTACACCATTCTCCTCGACCCACGCGTGCTCGACCGGGTCGCCGAGCGTCGTCTCGACGTAGGACGGCAGGCCCTCCAGCTCGCGCGCGCCGGAGTCGTTCTTCCAGACGAACGTCCGCGGGTCGACCACCTTGCGCACCGCCTCCACGACCGCGCCTTTCATCGCTTCCATGCCCGCGGTACCCGCCTGCCCGACTACGACGTCGCCGTAGCGGTCGAGCACGAGCCCCGGGAGGCCGTCGGACTCGCCGTACACGAGCCGGTAGAACGGCGCCGGATACAGCCGTTCGCGCAGTGCGAGCGCCACCTGCAGGCGGTGCACGAGCAGCGACTTGCCCGGCGGGAAGCGACCGTCCCGACCGAGGATGCGCGCGCAGATGAGCGCGTGCGGGTTGACGTAGGCGAACCCGAGGAAACGATCGCGGTCACCGACGACCCGGCAGATCGCGCCTTGCTCGAACGCGGTGAGCGGCGTACGCGCCGTGTCCACCTCGTTGCTGAAGATCCAGAGATGGCCGGCCGCGAGGCGCCGGTCCTCCCGGGGCTTCAGGCGCAGTTCGGGCCATTCCTGCCCGTCTGCCTTCGCTTCGGGGGGGTGCGTCATCGGCGGCTCGCTCGTTCCGATATAGTGCCTGCATTCTAGCCGACCGCCCTGCCCCGCCATGCATCGTCCGCATTCCCGCACGCACCGCAACCGGCTCGCCGCCGAGACCAGTCCGTACCTCCTGCAGCACGCCGACAACCCGGTCGACTGGTATCCGTGGGGAAGCGAGGCGCTCGAGCGTGCGAAGGCCGAGGACAAGCCGATCCTGCTCTCGATCGGCTACTCCGCCTGCCATTGGTGCCACGTCATGGCGCACGAGTCGTTCGAGGACGCGGCGACCGCAGCCCTGATGAACGCGCACTTCGTCAACGTCAAGGTCGATCGCGAGGAGCGGCCGGACCTCGACCGCATCTACCAGACGGCGCACCAGATGCTGACGCAGCGTGGCGGCGGCTGGCCCCTCACGATGTTCCTGTCGCCGCACGACCAGCGACCGTTCTTCGGCGGCACGTATTTCCCCGGCGAACCGAAGTACGGGATGCCCGGCTTCCGCGACGTGCTGCAGCGCGTGGCCGACTACTACGCGAATCACGGGGCGGAAATCGAGCGCCACGGCGAGGCTCTCGTCCAGGTGTTCGGCGAGTTGCTGCCACCGCCGGCCGCGTCTTCGCTTGAGCTGTCCCGCGCGCCGCTCGAGGCTGCCCGGGCATCACTGCAGCGCGACTTCGACGGGCGCTTCGGCGGGTTCGGCGACGCGCCCAAGTTCCCCCACCCGATGAATCTCGAGTTCCTGCTGCGCGCCTGGCGGGCAACGGCAGACACGGACCAGCCGGACCTGCAGGCGCTGTACATGGCGACGCTCACGCTGACGCGGATGGCCGAGGGTGGCCTCTACGACCAGCTCGGCGGCGGCTTCTGCCGTTACTCCGTGGATCCCTACTGGATGATCCCGCACTTCGAGAAGATGCTCTACGACAACGGCCAGCTGCTCGCAGTGAGCGCGCAGGCGGCGGTGGCGACGGGCGACCCGCTGTTCCGGCGCGTCACGCAGGAGACGGCCGACTGGATCCACCGCGACATGGAGCAACCAGCCGGCGGCTATTACTCGACGATCGACGCGGACTCCGAAGGGCACGAGGGCAGGTTCTACGTCTGGCGGCCGGAGGAAGTCCGCGCGTTGCTCGATGCCGTCGAGTACGACGTGCTCGTGCGCAGGTTCGGACTCGACCGCGACGCCAACTTCGAGGGCCAATGGCACCTGCACGTCTTCAAGTCGCTCGCGCAGGTCGCGGAGGAATCGAATCTCGGCGAGGACCAGGCGGCCGCCGCACTGGACTCGGCGCGCGGCAAGCTGCTCGCAGCGCGCAATGGCCGCGCCTGGCCGGCCCGTGACGAAAAGGTCCTGACCGCGTGGAACGGGCTCGCCATCGCCGGCATGGCCGCAGCAGCCCGGGCGCTCGATCGCGCGGACTATCTCGGGTCGGCGGCGCGTGCCGTCGCGTTCCTGCGGGAACACTGCTGGTACGGGGAACGGCTGCTCGCCGTGCACAAGGACGGCCGCTCGCGGTTTCCCGCTTACCTCGACGATCACGCCTTCCTGGCGTGGGGACTGCTCGAGCTCGCACAGGCGCAGTGGCACGGCCCCTGGTTGCGCTGGGCCATCGATCTCGCGGAGACGATGCTCGCGCGTTTCGAGGACGCGGCATCCGGCGGCTTCTATTTCACCGCCGACGACCACGAGCAGCTGATCCAGCGACCCAAGACGTTTGGCGACGATGCGACGCCGTCGGGCAACGGCGTCGCCGCGCGCGTGCTGGTCAGGCTCGGCCTCCTGCTCGGCGAGACGCGCTATCTCGATGCCGCCGAGCGCACGTTGCGTGCCGCCTGGGGAATGCTCGAGAAGTACCCGCACGCGCACACGAGCCTGCTCATGGCGCTCGATGAGCTCACCGCGCCGCCGACGATCGTCGTCCTGCGCGGTCCGGACGAAGACCTCGCGACCTGGCGCACTGAACTCGACAAGTTCTACGATCCGAAGCGATTCGTCGCAGCCATTCCCGACGACGCGGGCGACCTGCCCGCTGGGCTCGCCGCGAAGGTGCCGCAGGGTC
Organism: Nevskiaceae bacterium; assembly: GCA_037439865.1. Classification (GTDB taxonomy): domain Bacteria; phylum Pseudomonadota; class Gammaproteobacteria; order Steroidobacterales; family Steroidobacteraceae; genus RPQJ01. The sequence goes on along the minus strand of JBBIVG010000017.1, from coordinate 1,386 downwards.
GAGCAGTCGCGTACGTGTGCCGCGGCATGACGTGCTCTGCGCCGCTCGCCACGCTGGGCGATCTCGTGCGCGAGCTGCGCGCGCCCTCCCACGGCTGAGCGGCGCGCTCAGTACGCCGTCAGCTTTCCGCCCGTACGGGGAATGATGCTCGACCCGCCGGGCCCGGCGAACGCGACCGGCACGGACTCGCTGTGCAGTCCCGCGTTGCGCAGGACGACGAAGTGCAGGTGCGGCCCGCTCGAGTGCCCGGTGTTCCCGGAATTCGCAATGTACTGGCCGCGCTCGACCTGCTGGCCGGGCCTGACGCGGATCGTGTCCATCTGCAGGTGGGCATAGACCGCCGTCGTGCCGTCGTCGTGCAGGACCTGGACGAAGTTGGCTTCGCGGCTGACCTGCGGCGCGAGGCCTCCGCGGAAGAACTGGTGCGCGACATTGATGACGAGGCCCTCTCGCGCCGCGTGCACCGGCGTCCCGACCGGCATCGCGATGTCGATCGCATTGCGGCTCGCGGCATCGCGGTGCGTCGCTGAGTCCGGCGGCGCCTGGCTGATCGTGAAGGACTGGGCCACGGCGAACGGCGCACGGTACGGGCCGCGCGGCTGGTGCGTCGCGCGGGGATCGCCGATGACGTACCCATAGTCGAACGCGATCGTTCCCGTGCCGGGCGGGGCTGGCACCTCCAGCAGCACCTGCCGGGAGCGTTGCGGCACGACGGCCTGCGCAGCCCGTGCCTGTCCGTCCGCCCCGCGTGTCTTCACGGCGAACTCGACGACGCACAGGCACTCGTTGACCGCGATCATGTCGATCGTGCCACCGGACGACCGCGGCTCGACCACGATGCGCGGCGAAGCGGCCTCCGCCTTGATGCGCAAGGTATCGGCGCCCTGCCCGGCCGACGGCGGCCGGTCGGTGTACACCCAGTTGCCGTGCTCGTCCTTGTATCGATAAACCTGCGCGATCGCGGGCAGCGCAATGACCGCTGCGACCGCGGCGACGAGGATCCGGGCCAGGCCCGTGCGAGGCAATGCGCGCTGCATGGAACGCAAGACTAGCCCGACGGCTGGCGGGGCGCCGACGCCAGGCGTGCCCGCAGTGCCTCGAGCAGCGCGCCGTCACGCGCGAGGTCGAAGGCACGCGCCTTCGACCAGTCGTAGGTCCACGGGTGCGCGGCGCGGAACGCCGCCGGCTCGTCCGCGAAGCGCGGGAAGACGTGTGCGTGCAGGGCCGGCTCGACGTTGCCGAACATCGCATAGTTGATGCGGAGCGCGCCCGTGAACTCGAGGACGGCCTGGCCGAGGCGGGACATGTCGGCGAGGAATGCCGCCTGCCCGGCGGCGGCCATGGCGTTCAAGTGCGGCACGACCGGGTCGGGCAGCAACACGCAAT
>JBBIVG010000016.1:0-22834 GCA_037439865.1 Nevskiaceae bacterium | reverse complement strand
ATCGATCGCGAGACGCGCAGCCGGTTCCAGGACACCTTCGACCGGATCAATGCCGGGCTCAAGGACAAGTTCCCGCGGCTCTTCGGCGGCGGCCACGCGTACCTCGAGCTCGTGGGCGAGGACGTGCTCGAATCGGGCGTGGCGATCATGGCCCGACCGCCCGGCAAGCGGAACAGCTCGATCAGCCAGCTCTCCGGCGGCGAGAAGGCGCTCACGGCCGTGGCGCTCGTGTTCTCGATCTTCGAGCTGAACCCGGCCCCGTTCTGCCTGCTCGACGAGGTGGATGCCCCGCTCGACGAGAACAACGTCGGCCGCTTCTGCGACATCGTGCGCGAAATGTCGAACCGCGTGCAGTTCGTGTTCGTCACCCACAACAAGTCGACCATGGAACTCGCGAACCAGCTGCTGGGGGTCACGATGCACGAGCCCGGCGTGTCCCGCCTCGTGGCGGTGGACGTCGAGGAAGCGGTGCGAATGGCGGCAGGCTGACGAGGGACGATGTCCGAGCTGCGCTGGATACTGCTTGGGGCCGGCCTCGCGCTGATCGCGGGGATCTACCTTTGGGGCGCTCGGGCGCGCCGGCGGTCGGCGGCGACGGAGCCCGCGAGCCGTACGCTGGTCGTGGAGCCGCCCCCGCCGCCCGAGCCTGTCGCGGCGCAGGCGCGCGTCGAGCCGGCGATCGGGCTGGACGACAAGGCGCCGCCCGTCCTTGAATCCGTCCCCGTCGTCGAACTTGGCACGGGTCTCGACGTGCCTGGTGGCCGGGCCGCGGGCCGCCGCGAGCCCACACTTGGGCAGCGGCTCACCGCCCCCGCGGTCGACACGGCGCGGACATTCCCGCCCGAAGTACCGCAGGCGGAGCGTGCCGAACCCCCGCGTCCCGGCCCGAGCCCGGACATGGCCACTGCGGAGGTCGAGGATGAGTCCGAGGACGCGGTCGCCGCCCGCGCCCAGCGGATCATTGCCATTCGCGTGACCGCTCCTTCACCGTCGCGGTTCGAGGGTTCCCTGCTTCACGAAGCGGCGCTCGCCGAGGGCTTTGAATTCGGGCGGTACCAGATCTTCCACCGGCTCGATCCGGTCGGCCGGCCCGCGATCAGCCTCGCGAGCCTGCGCGAGCCCGGTACGTTCGACCCGGCGACGATGGCAGGCGCGGCATACGCCGGTGTCGCGCTGTTCTCGGTGCTGCCGGGACCGATGCCGGCGCAACAGGCGTTCGAGGAGCTGCTCGCGGTCGGGCGCTCGCTCGCCGGGCGCCTCGGCGGAAACGTGCAGGACGACCGCGGCGCGCCGCTCAGCGTGCACCGCATCTCGCAGCTGCGCGAGGAGATGCTGGCGTTCGATCGCGGTCGCGCGCAGCGCCCCGGCCGCTGACAGGCCCGCAATGGCCGCTCGCGACGCCGCGAAACGCATCGACGAACTGCGCCGGCAGATCGAGCATCACAACTACCGCTACTACGTCCTCGACGACCCGGATGTCTCCGACGCGCGCTACGACGCCCTGATGCGCGAGCTGCGCGAGCTCGAGGACGCCCACCCGGAGCTCGTCGCGCCGGATTCGCCGACGCAACGCGTCGGCGGGGCGCTGTCGCGCGAATTCGCGGAGGTCGTGCACGCCGTGCCGATGCTCTCGCTGGACAACGCCTTCGGCGAGCAGGACATCGTCGACTTCGACCGCCGCGCCCGCGAGCGACTCGACGTCGCCGGCATCGCGTATTCGGCCGAGCCCAAGATCGACGGCCTTGCCATCAGCGTCCGCTACGAGCGCGGCCGGCTGGTGCAGGCCGCTACGCGCGGGGACGGCGCCAGGGGCGAGGACGTGACTGCGAACGTCCGGGCGATCCGCTCCGTTCCGCTGCACCTGATCGGCGCGACGGCGCCCGACGTCCTCGAGGTGCGCGGCGAAGTGTTCATGACGCGCCGCTCGTTCACCCTGCTCAACCGCCGGCAGGAAGAGCAGGGCGAAAAGACCTTCGCCAACCCGCGCAACGCCGCCGCCGGCAGCCTGCGGCAGCTCGACCCCCGCATCACGGCGACCCGGTCGCTCGACCTGTTCTTCTACGGCATCGGGGCGACCGAGGGCTGGCACATGCCGCGCCGGCACAGCGAGGTACTCGCGGCCCTGCGGGAACTCGGGCTGCGCACCTGTCCCGAGATCGACGTGGTCGACGGCGTCCAGGGCTGCCTCGGGTACTACGAACGCATCGGCCGCAGGCGCGACTCGCTCGGCTACGACATCGACGGCGTCGTCTACAAGGTGGATCGGCTCGACTGGCAGCGCGACCTCGGCTTCGTCGCGCGCGCGCCGCGCTGGGCCGTCGCGCACAAGTTCCCTGCACAGGAAGAGACCACGACGGTGCGCGACGTCGAGTTCCAGGTCGGGCGAACCGGGGCGCTCACGCCGGTCGCCCGCCTCGAGCCCGTGTTCGTCGGCGGCGTCACCGTGAGCAATGTGACGCTGCACAACATGGACGACCTCGAGCGCAAGGACGTGCGCATCGGCGACACGGTCGTCGTGCGCCGTGCCGGCGACGTCATCCCGGAGGTCGTGCGCGTCGTTCCCGAGCTGCGCCCGAGGAACGCGCGCGTGGTCGAACTGCCGAAGCGCTGCCCGGTATGCGGCTCGCACGTGACGCGGACCGCAGGCGAGGCGGTGGCCCGCTGCACGGGGGGCCTGGTCTGCCCGGCACAGCGCCGCGAGGCCCTGCGACATTTCGCATCGCGGCGCGCGATGGATGTCGAAGGACTCGGCGACAAGCTCGTCGAGCAACTCGTGGACGCGGGACGCGTCGAGACCCCGGCGGACCTCTACACCCTGAAGGAAGAGGAACTCGCTGGGCTCGAGCGGATGGGGCCCAAGTCGGCTGCGAACCTCGTCGAGGCGCTCGAGCGCAGCAAGCAGACGACATTGCCCCGGTTCCTGTTCGCCCTCGGCATCCGCGACGTGGGCGAGGCCACGGCGCTGGCCCTCGCCGAGCATTTCGGCGGTCTCGAGCCCCTGCTGGACGCCACGGTCGAGGAGATTCAGCAGGTCAGGGACGTCGGCCCCGTGGTGGCGGCGCACGTCCGGGACTTTTTCGACGAGCCGCACAACCGCAAGGTACTCACCGTCCTGCGCAAGGCAGGCGTCCGTTGGCCGGAGGGTACGCGCACGCAGGCGCCGGCCGAAGGTCCGCTCACCGGCGAGGTCGTCGTGATCACCGGAACACTCGAATCGATGACGCGCGACGAGGCACGCGACGCAGCCCGTGCGGCCGGTGCCACGGTCACCGACTCGGTCTCGCGCAAGACGACGCTGCTCGTCACCGGCACGGAACCAGGCTCCAAGTTGCAGAAGGCCCGCGATCTCGGCGCGCGCGTGGTCGCAGAGCCCGAGTTCCTGCGGCTGCTCGGCCGGCCCGGGCACCCGTGAACGAGGCAGCCCCGTGCTCCGCTACGCGCTGAGGAGACTGGCGGGCATCGTTCCGACGCTGTTCGCGATCGTGACGGCCGCGTTCTTCCTCATGCGCCTCGCGCCGGGTGGCCCGTTCGACGAGGAGCAGACGATTCCACCGGAGATCGCGGCGAACCTCCAGGCCGCGTACGGGCTCGACCAGCCCGTCATCGTGCAATATGGCCGCTACCTCAGCGACCTGCTGCGCGGCGACCTGGGACCGTCCTTCCGCATGAAGGATTTCGGCGTTGCCGAACTCATCGGGCGCGGCCTGCCGGTGACGCTGAGCATCGGAATGGCGGCACTCGTGCTCGCGCTCGCGCTCGGCATTCCCCTCGGACTGATTGCAGCGCGCAGGCACAACCGCTGGGTGGACCACGCGGTGATGGGGATTGCGCTCGTGGGAATCGCGGTGCCGAATTTCGTGGTGGCCCCGGTGCTCGCGCTCATCTTCGGCATCCGGCTCAACTGGTTGCCCGTCGCGGGCTGGGAACCCGGCCGGCTCGAGTTCGTCCTGCTGCCCGCGATCACGCTCGCCCTGCCTTTCGTCGCTTACATCGCGCGGCTCACGCGGGGCAGCCTGCTCGAGGTACTGCAGGCGCCGTACATCCGCACGGCCCGCGCCAAGGGCCTCGCCAGTAGCACGATATTGCGGCGCCACGCGCTCAAGCCGACCCTGCTGCCGGTGGTGAGCTTTCTCGGGCCGGCCACCGCGGCCCTGCTGACCGGCTCGCTCGTCGTCGAGCAGGTCTTTGGGCTGCCCGGCGTCGGACGCTATTTCGTGCAGGGCGCGATCAATCGCGACTACACGCTCGTGATGGGCATGGTGGTCTTCTACGCGACGCTGATCCTCTTGCTCAACCTCGCCGTGGACCTGCTCTACGGCTGGCTCGACCCGAGGATCCGCCATGACTGAGCGCAGGCGCGGCCTCTGGGCGGACGCGTGGCGCCGGCTGCGTCGCAACCGCGCCGCGATCGCGGCGGCCGTGCTGCTGGCGGGCATCGTACTGGTCGCGCTCGTCGGCCCGGCGCTGAGCCCGTACAGCGTCGATCACGTGGACTGGACGCTGGGTTCGCTCTCTTCGCCGCCGTCGCTCGCCAGCGGGCACTGGTTCGGCACGGACAGCAACGGCCGCGACCTGTTCGTGCGCGTCTGGTCCGGAACTCGGGTCTCGCTGCTCGTCGCACTGCTCGCGACGGCCGTGAGCCTCGTGATCGGCGTCGCGTGGGGCGCGACGGCGGGCTACCTCGGCGGACGCATGGACGACTGGATGATGCGGTTCGTGGACGTCCTCTACGCGCTGCCGTACATGTTCTTCGTCATCATCCTCACCGTCGTCTTCGGCCGCAGCCTGTTCCTGATCTTCCTCGCCATCGGCGCCGTGGGCTGGCTCACCATGGCGCGCATCGTGCGCGGCCAGGCGCTCGCGCTTCGTAACCAGGCATTCGTCGATGCGGCGATCACTCTCGGCCTGCCAGCGCACCGGATCATCGCGCGCCACATCATCCCGAACGTCGCCGGCACGGTGATCGTCTACGCGACGCTCACCGTGCCACAGGTGATCCTCTTCGAGAGCTTCCTGAGCTTCCTCGGCCTCGGCGTGCAGGAACCGCTCACGAGTCTCGGCCGCCTGGTGGCGGAGGGTGCCGTCGAGATGGAGAGCGCGCCCTGGCAATTGCTCGTGCCGTCCGCGCTGCTCGCCGCGCTGCTCTTGTGCCTGAATTTCCTGGGCGACGGGCTGCGCGACGCCCTCGATCCGAGGCAACGCTGAGATGAGCGACTCGCCGCCGCTCGCCATCCGCGACCTGACCGTGGACTTCGACACCCCCGACGGCAGGGTCCGGGCCGTCTCCGGCGTGTCGTTGGAGTTGAGCCCCGGGGAATGCCTGGCGGTGGTCGGCGAATCCGGCTCGGGCAAGACGCAGCTGTTCCTGGCCTGCCTCGGGCTGCTCGCCGAGAACGGACGATCCGCTGGCTCCGCGCGCGTGCTCGGCGAGGAATTGATCGGCCGCACCGAAGCGGAACTCAACGATGTCCGGGGCACCCGTGTCGCGATGGTGTTCCAGGACCCGATGAACGCGCTCACGCCGCACCTGCGCATCGGACGCCAGCTCACCGAGCACCTGACCGATCGCGGCCTGATGGATGCGCCCCGGGCACGGCAGCGGGCGATCGAGGCCCTGCGCGCCGTCGGCATGCCGGACCCGGAGGCCCGGCTCGACCAGTACCCGCACGAACTGTCCGGCGGTCAGCGCCAGCGCGTCGTCATTGCGATGGCGTTGATGGCGGAGCCCGCGCTACTGGTCGCGGACGAGCCGACCACGGCGCTCGACGTCACCGTGCAGGCGCAGGTGCTCGGGGTCCTGAGGAAATCGCGCGAGCGAGGACTCGCGATTGTCATGATTACCCACGACCTCGGCGTCGTGGCCGGAATCGCCGATCGCGTCGCCGTCATGTACGCGGGACGCGTCGTCGAGACGGCTCCGGTGGACGCGCTCTTCGCGGCGCCCGCGCATCCTTACACGGCGGCGCTGCTCGCCTCCGTACCACGCCTGTCGGGTGCCCGGACCGAGTGGCTGGCGAGCATCGAAGGGCAGCCGCCGCGCCCTCACGAGACCCAGGCTGGCTGCCACTTCGCGCCGCGTTGTCCCGCAGCTCGCGACCTGTGCCGGACGATGGCGCCCACGCTGGTCGGGAGCGCTTCCCGAAGGGTCGCTTGCCATGCGCCACTGCCACTCGGCTGGGGACGTGCGTGACCCACCTGATCGAAGTGCGGGGACTCGACGTCGAATACCGCGTCGCCGCTGGCTGGTTGACCGGGCGCGGCCGCAGGCTGCGAGCGTTGAGCAGCGTCGATCTCGAGCTACGCGAAGCGTCGTCCGTCGGGGTGGTCGGTGAGTCGGGCTGCGGCAAGTCCACGCTGGCGCGGGCCATCCTTGCCCTCGTTACGCCCAGCGCCGGCGAGATACGCTGGCGTGGCTGGAGCATCGATCCGTCCGATGCGTCTCGCCTGCGCGAAATGCGCCGCGAACTCCAGGTCGTCTTCCAGGACCCTTTCGGCAGTCTCGATCCGCGCATGACCGTCGAGGACAGCGTGGCCGAGGCCGTCACCGCCCTCGAAGGGGAAGCGGACAAGGCCGTCGTCGGCGGGCGCGTGGCAGCAGCGCTGGCGGAGGTCGGTCTCGACCCCGCGCTCGCCGGGCGCTATCCGCACGAACTGAGCGGCGGCCAGTGCCAGCGGGTCGCGATTGCGCGCGCGACCGTGGTCAAACCGCGGCTCCTGATCTGCGACGAAGCCGTGAGCGCACTCGACGTCTCGGTGCAGGCGCAGATCGTCAACCTGCTGCACGAACTCTGCCGCAGGCACCGCATGGGACTGATGTTCATCAGCCACAACCTCGCCGTCGTGCGTCACTTGTGCGAGGAAGTCGTGGTCCTGTACCTCGGGCGGGTCGTGGAGCGTGCGCCGCGCGAGGCGCTGTTCGCGTCGCCGCGCCACCCCTACACCCGGGCGCTGCTTGCGGCGGTGCCCGAACCCGATCCGGAAGTGGCGCGGAAAGCGCGTACCGTCGCGGCCCTCGCGGAGGTCTCGGACGCCACGGCGGCCGTGTCCGGCTGCGCGTTCGCGCCCCGCTGCAGTCTTGCGACCGATCGTTGCCGCAGCGAACCGCCGGCGCTCGAGGCGGCGGGCGAGGGCCGGTGGGTCGCCTGTCACCGCTGGCTCGAGTCGCCGGACGGAGACTCGACCAGCTCCAGCAGTTCGCCGCTCGGACCACGCATCACGCCGACGCGACGTCCGGAATAGGGCAGGCCCTGCAGCACGCGTGGCGCTGCGACGAGTCGATCCTTCAGCGGCTCGAGTGAGGGGACGGCGAAACTCACGAGGGCCATGCCCGCAGGCATCTCCCCGGTCGCGACGGGCGCTGGCGAGGCCTCGGGCGGGTACTCGTCCACTTCCAACAGGAATCGCTCCGGCAGGCGCACGATCGCCAACGGGAATGTTTGCTCCGGCGGGAGCCCCCACGCCTGCGCGAGCACGCCGATGCGCGAAGGCGCAGGCGCGGTAACGGCGAGCCCGAACACACTCGAGTAGAAGTCGAGCGTTCTCTGCGCGTCGTGGACGCCGAGCACGACGATAAACACACGGTCCACGAAGCTCGTGGCCGAGCCGAGGTTGAACTTAGACTTGCCCGGCGGGATGCGCGTGAAATAGAAGAGTTCACCCGCGGGCCCGAGCGCCTGCATCGCGACGACCGCCGGGTTCACGTCGAGTGGCGCCGGCGGACCGATCACGCGAAAGGGGGAACGCTCGAGCCGTCGCGACAACTCGTACGGGTCCTCGACCAGGATTTCCGTCGCATTCCACCCGAGCGTCTTCAAGGCAGGTCGAGGCGCGGCTTTTCCCTTCACGACGCGCAGGTACACGGGCTCGCCGCTCGCCGGCCTCATCACGACGTAGGAGTGGCCGGTCAGCCTTGCCGCGCCCCAGGCCGCCGTGGTTCCCTCGGCCAGTCTCCCGCGCTCGACCGCCTCGTAGCCGAGTTCGCGCCGATAGGCCCGCTCGACCGCCTCGACGTCGGGAACCACCAGTGTCACTGCCACGATCGCACTCAACATTGTCCAGCCCTCCGCGGCGGCACGGCAGGCATCTTATCCCGCGGCCCGGCCGGTGCCGCCCGTCCCTCCGCACGAGCAGGGCGGTGCATACGTCTTTACCGCGCTTGCCCGGCACGGGGCCCCGGTTTAATTTCGGCCGGACCTGCGAGTTGGTGGGGGCTGGCGGTGGTCGTGGCGGCGTTTGCCGCCGCGACTGTCGCCACGATGCTCACGGTGGTTTATCTTGCTCAGCGCGGCCTCGAGCACCTGCCGCTCGATTCGGCCGAGCGCTATTCGCACGCGCTCGCCGGCTCCGCCCCCAGCCTCTGCGGGCTGGGGAACGTGTTCCTGGGACTGTGACGGAGGACTGATGCCCAACCTGATCAAGCACGCCCGCAGCCGGGAGGCGGCGGCGTGGCTCAAGAAGGAAATCTCCGAGCAGAAGGCGCGCTACCGCAAGATCGAGCACGAGATGAACGTGACGATCGCGAAGAGCCGCGACAAGTGGATCGACGAGTTCCTGCACCGTATCCAGACGCGCGGCTACCACGTGCACTTCAACATGCAGCGCCGCATCAAGCCCGATGAGATCCCGAAGCGGCCGAAGCGCAAGTTCAAGGTCGTGTTCTGACGCACGCGGTTCAGCAGGAGACGCAGATGGCCCGCCCGCACATCGAACCTTTCGTCGACCGAGAGGTCCCGTTCAAGAAAATGACGCTGCCCGGTTTCCCGAAGGGCATGCACTACAAGATGCTGAGCCTCGACACGGACACGGGCGCCTGCTCGATGACCGTGATGTTCGAGCCCGGTTACACGCTGCCGCCCGGCATGAGCTACTCGGAGATGGAGCTCTTCGTCATGACGGGCTACCTGGAGATGGAGGGGCAACGGCACGGCCCCGGCACCTACATCTGCCTGCCGGCCGGCGTGACCCTGCCGGCGATCAGGATGCCGCGCGGCGTGACCGGCCTCATGTTCTACAACTACGGCGAGCCGTCGTTCGTCGAGTCCGACGCGGACCACCCGCTCGCCGAACGCGACAAGCTGATCAAGGTCAACGCCTACGACGACCTGCAATGGAGCTCGACGAACTTCTTCCCGGCCACGGCGCCGGGCTGCATGGTCAAGATCCTCAAGTTCGACGATCGCACGCAGGCATTCACGTTCCTGTACTGCATGACGCCGAACTTCTGGCAGGACAACATCTCTTACCACGACTGCTGCGAGGAGGCGTACCACATCTGGGGCACGTCCTGGATGATGCAGTTCGGCGAACTGCCGACGGGCGGGTACTTCTGGCGGCCGCCGTACATCAACCACGGCGCGTTCCAGTGCAAGCTCGGCACGCTCGCGCTCGGGCGCACCGACAGCCAGCTCTACAATCACTTCCACTTCAACCCGTGGACGACGGTCGAGGAGAACAAGGAGCGGGCGGGCGCGCGAATGCTCGCGTGGAAGCCCGACCTCTATCGATGGGTCGCCACGGGTGACCACAACCACCCGGCCGATTTCGAGTTCCCGCATGCCCATTACAACGAAAAGGGCGAGCGGGTCTGGCATCACCATGAAGGCGGCGACCTCGACCACAACCACGGTCGAGGGGCCCGCAAGGCGCCGGCCCGGAAGAAATAGGCGCTCGACGCCGCGGCTGCCGGTACGGACGTCCCGCAGCCGCGGGACGTTTCGTTTCCGGCGTCCGTAGAGGGTGACATGGCGGGACCGCTCAAAGGCGTCGTAGTGCTCGACCTGAGCCGCATCCTCGCGGGTCCCTGGGCCACGCAGGTGCTGGCCGACTTCGGGGCCGAGGTGATCAAGGTCGAGCACCCGCGCGGCGGTGACGACACGCGCAAGTGGGGTCCGCCCTATCTCAAGGACGCAGCGGGGCGGGACACGTCGGAATCCGCCTATTACCTCTCCGCCAATCGCGGCAAGCGTTCCGTCGCGATCGACATCGCGGGAGAGGAGGGGCAGTCCCTTGTCCGGCAGCTGGCCGCGCAGGCCGACGTGCTGGTCGAGAACTTCAAGGTCGGGGGACTGCGGCGCTACGGACTCGCCTACGAGGATCTCGCGCCCGAGAACCCGCGGCTCGTGTACCTGTCAATTTCCGCATTCGGCCAGGACGGCCCGGCCGCGGCGGAGCCCGGCTACGATGCGATGATCCAGGGAATGGGCGGGCTGATGAGCCTGACCGGCGTGCCCGACGGCGAGCCGGGTGCAGGACCGCAGAAGGTGGGCGTCGCCGTGGCGGACCTGATGTGCGGGATGTACGCGGTGGCGGCGATCCTCGCGGCGCTCAACGAGCGGCACAATTCCGGCCGCGGCCAGTTCATCGACCTGTCGCTGCTCGATACGCAGGTCGCGTGGCTCGCCAACCAGAACATGAACTACCTGGTCTCCGGCGCCGCACCGATGCGACAGGGCACGGCGCATCCGAACATCGTGCCGTACCAGTCGTTCCGCACGGCGGACGGCTACTTCATGCTCGCGGTGGGCAACGACGCGCAGTTTGCGCGCTTCTGCGAGGTCGCCGGAGTGCCCGAACTCGCGACCGATGCGCGTTACGAGACGAACCGCGAGCGCGTGGCTCATCGTCGCGAACTGGTGCCGATCGTGGAGCGATTGCTGCTCGAGCGCACGAGCGCCGCGTGGCTCGAGGCCCTGCGGGCGGCCCGGGTGCCGTGCGGTCCGATCAACGACCTCGCCCAGGTCTTTGCCGAGCCCCAGGTCCTGCATCGTCGCTTGAAGCTCGACCTGCCGCACCCGCTGGCCGGCAGTGTCCCCGGGGTGCGCAACCCGGTGCTGTTCTCCCGAACCTCGATCGAGTACGACCGCCCGCCGCCGCTGCTCGGTGCCGACACCGAGGCAGTCCTGGGCGAACGGCTGGGCCTCGATTCGGCGGCCGTGGCAGGGCTCAGGACTCGGGGTGTCGTGGCGTGAAGTCCATCCTGTGCAGTCCCGTCGTCCCGGTCCATAATTGATGCGTTGCAGCTAAGCAGGTCCGCCGATGCCCACCCGCATGATCCGCCCGAGCCCAAGCCTCGCCAACGTCCGCTACGAAATCCGTGGCCGGCTGGCCCGTCGTGCCCATGAAATGGAACGGCTCGGTTACGACATCGTCTCCCTGAACATCGGCAACCCGGGTGCCTTCGGCTTCCGCACGCCGGAGACGATGCGGCTCGCGATGATCGAGAACCTGCGCTCGGCCGAGGGCTACTGCCACCAGAAAGGCATCTTCCCGGCGCGCGAAGCCGTGGTAATGCAGCAGCAGGAGCGGGGAGTCCGCGGGGTCACGGCGGACGACGTCTTCATCGGCAACGGCGTGAGCGAACTCATCGACCTGACGCTCCGCGCATTGCTCGCCCAGGACGAGGAAGTGTTGGTCCCGAGCCCGGACTACCCGCTCTGGACCGCGGCGGTGAACCTGAACCGCGGGCGTGCCGTGCACTACCCGTGCCCGCCCGAGCGCGGCTTCATCCCGAACCCCGACGAAATCGAGTCGCTGATCACGAAACGCACGCGCGCCATCGTCGTGATCAACCCGAACAACCCGACGGGCGCGGTGTATCCGCGTCACGTGCTCGAGGGGATCGCGCACATCGCCGAGAAGTATCACCTGGTCGTGCTCGCCGACGAGATCTACGACCAGATGACCTACGACGGCGCCGAGTTCATCCCGATGGCGACGCTCGTGCAGCACACGCTGTGCGGCACGCTGAGCGGCCTGTCTAAGGTCTATCGCGCCTGCGGCTACCGCGTCGGCTGGGCCGTGTTCTCGGGCGACGTGGAGCATTCGCGCGAGTACCTCTCGGCGCTCGAGCTCCTGTCATCCCTGCGCCTGTGCAGCAACGTGCCGGGACAGTGGGCAGTACAGACCGCGCTCGGCGGCTACCAGAGCATCCGCGAGCTCGTCTCCCCGGGCGGTCGGCTCTACGAGTCCCGCAAGGCGATCGTGGACGCGGTGGGGCGCAGCAGGTTCCTGTACCTGACGCCGCCCATGGGGGCGCTGTACGCGTTCGTCGGCGTGCAGGCCGAGTCCCTGCCCGAGTTCGATGACCAGCAGTTCGCGCTCGACCTGCTCGAGCACAAGCACGTCCTCGTCGCGCCGGGCTCGAGTTTCAACGTCCCCTACCGCAACCACTTCCGCGTGACGAACCTGCCGGAGCCGCAGCTGATCGCCGACGTGTTCGGTCGGATGGAAGAGCTGCTGCACGACTACGCCGTCGGCGAGACGCCGGTGACGCGGCCGAACCCTGCGCTACGCGTCGTGGAAACCGCGGCTAAGCGGTGAATGAACTTTAGCTAAGGCCTCTAACCGGCTGTTTTACAAAGCAATAGGTCGTGATCAAGGACGACGCACGACCGCCAGGCGCCACGTGGGTTACTCCGACGCGCCGGCTCGCCCACCACCTGCGCTCGAGGCACGACGATGCCTGCATCGCGCGCGGCCTCGACGTCTGGCCAACACCCGACATCGTCACCTGGTCGGGGCTCATCGAGCGGATGTTCGCGACCGACCGGCAGGCGCGTCGCCTGGCTGGCCGGTGGTTGCCCGAAAGCGCCGCGCGGTTGGTCTGGGAGCGCATCGCGCAGTCCGATCCCGCCGCCCGTGACCTCGTGTCGCCGGGACTCGTGGGCCGGGCGGCTTACGAGTCCTGGCGCCGCATGCACGCATTTCTCATACCGGCGCAGGCGCTCGAGGCGGAGGACAACCCGGAATCACAAGCTTTCGCACGCTGGTCGTTCGAGTACACCCGTTGGCTGGAACGTGGCGGCTGGATCGATCCGTCGCTGGCGCTCGGCGGTCTGGACGCGTCATCGGCCGGCCCGGCACTCGGCGGCTTCGACGCCTTGACCCCCGCGCAGGACGTGTTCTTCGAGCGCCTGGGCGCAGCAGGCGTCGCGGTTTCGCGCCGCGACGCCCCCGGGCGCAGGGGCGCGGCGGTGCAGGTCGATTGCCTCGATCGCAACGCAGAACTGGACGCCGCCGCGCGCTGGGCCGCGAACCGCCTCGACCGGGATCCGGCGGCGCGGCTCGGTATCGTGGTGCCGGGCCTCGCCGCGAGGCGCGATCCCGTCAGGCGTGCCATCGAGCGGGTACTGGCGCCGGCCTCGACCGTGTCCGGCGGCCCTCCACCGGAATCCCATGGCTTCGAGATCGCCTCGGCCCGCGCGCTGGCGGATCGGCCCGTCGTTGCGGCGGCCCTCGCGATCATCGGTGCCTTCTCGCGCACCGCCGACCTCGCGGTCACGAGCCGCCTGCTGCGCAACCCGTTCCTCGTGGCTATGACGCGGGAGGTCGACGCGCGGGCTCGCCTCGACGCCCGTGTACGGCGCAAGGAGGGGCCCGACCTCGATCTTCAGCGACTTGCGCGGCTCGCGGACGAGCACGACTGCCCCCGGCTCGGCCAGGCACTCGGTGCGGGCCTCGGCCTCGCACAAGCCTGGCCTCGGCGGGCACTGCCGAGCCACTGGTCGCGACTTTGGTCGGACCTGCTCGCCGCGCTGGGCTGGCCCGGTGAAGGCCTCGACAGCGACGAGCACCAGGCCCGGCAACGGTGGCAGATGCTCCTCGCCGAATTCGGCGCCTGCGACGATTACGTCGTTCCGCTTTCGCCAGCGGCAGCCTGCGGCCTGATCGCCGACATGGCACGAGGCGTCCTCTTCGAGCCGCAGGAAGTGCGCGCGCGGCTGCTCGTGATCGACCCGGACACCTGCGCCGGCATGGACTTCGACGGCCTCTGGGTGTGCGGACTCGACGCCGGCCAGTGGCCCGCGCCCGCGTCGCCGGACCCGTTCCTGCCACGAACCTGGCAGGCGCGGCAGCGCGTCCCCGGGGCGACGGCTGAAATCGCGGCCGAGGACGCGCGACTCCTGCTCGCGCGCTTGTGCCGCAGCGCCGACGAAGTGGTCCTGAGCGTGCCCCAGTTCGACGACGAGGCGCCGCTGCTGCCGAGTTCCCTGCTGGCCCACATGCCGCGAGCCAGCCTCGAGGATCAGTGGCGTGCGCCAGTCGTCGCAAGCGCGCAATTCGCCGCGCGTCCGGCGCTCGAGTCCGGCACGGACGGCGTGATGCCGCCGCTAGCGCCCGCGGATTCGTCACGGGGCGGCGCGCGCCTGCTCGAACTGCAGTCCGCGTGCCCGTTCCGCGCACAGGCGGAGTTCAGGCTGGGTGCGGGCGCCTTGGAGGACGCCGAACTGGGTGTCGCGGCCACCGAGCGCGGCGAGCTCGTGCACGGCGTGCTCGCGCGGATCTGGGGCGAGATCAGGACGCAACGCTCGCTGCGCGAGCTGTCCGAGAGCGAACGGCTCGAGTTGATCCGCGGCGCCGTCGCGGCCGCGGCGTCCGCTGCGAAGCAGGGTGCCCAGGGCGTGATGCGCCGGCTGCTCGAAATCGAGTCCGCGTGGCTGGAGGCTCGCGTGCGCGACCTGCTCGCGGCGGATCTCGAGCGGCCGGAATTCGAAGTCAAGGGCGTGGAGAAGGACGTCGCGGTGACTGTCGGCGGCCTGTCGCTCGGGTTGCGCATCGACCGCATCGACCGGTTGTCCGACGGCAGTGTCGCCGTGATCGATTACAAGACCGGCGGCGACGCGGACTCGCGCGCCTGGATCGACGAGCGGCCGAAGCTTCCCCAATTGCCGCTTTATGCCGAGGCCATCGGCGCGAGTGACGTCGGCGCGATCGCGGTCGGACGCGTACGCAGGGGCGACACCGGATATCGCGGTCTCGCGCGCGACGATGCACAGTTCCCGGGGCTCAGGAGCCCGGGCGCGAGGGGATGGCCGAAAGAGTACGCGTCCTGGGACGAGTTGCTCCTGGCCTGGCGGCGACGCCTGGAGGCGCTGGCCGCCGAGCACGTGCGGGGCGACGCGCGGCTCGCGCCAAACCCGGTGCAGGCATGCACGTACTGCCACCTGGGGATGCTCTGCCGCATCGGCGAAACGCGTCTCGCCGCGGACTCGGAGACCGAGGGTGCGGGCGATGAGTGACCTGCGCCGGGAAGACGCGGCCGCGCGTGAGCAGGCGCTGGACGTCGGTCGAAGCTTCATCGTGCAGGCGCCCGCCGGCTCCGGAAAGACGGAACTCCTGACGCGGCGATTCCTGGCGCTGCTCGCGACGGTGCAGGCGCCCGAGTCGGTACTGGCGATCACATTCACGCGCAAGGCTGCGGCGGAGATGCGCAACCGCATCCTGGGTGCACTGCGCGCCGCCGCAACGCACGGCGCGGCTGGAGAGCGGCTGCACCCGCGAACCCTGGAGCTCGCGGCCGCAGCGCTCGCCGCCGACCGCAGGCTCGGCTGGGACGTGCTCGGCAATGCCGGACGGCTCCGCATCCAGACGATCGATTCGCTCAACCTCGGGCTCGCCCGGCGTCTGCCCTTGCTGTCCGGGCTGGGGGCCGGAATCGGCGTCGAGGAGGATGCGCGCGAGTTCTATCGCGACGCCGCGCGCCGGCTGCTCGAGCACCTGCCCTCCGGCGGCGCGCAATCACAGGCCGTAGCGATTCTGCTCGAGCACGTGGACAACCGCGTGTCGCGTTTCGTCGACCTCGTGGTCGAGATGCTGATGAGGCGCGACGCATGGGGCCCAATCCTGCCCTGGATCACCGAGGACGAGGGCAGCAATGCGGAGCTTCGCTCAGCGCTCGAGTCGTCGCGCCAGGACCTCGTGCGCGCGCATCTCTCCGCGCTCGTCCGAACCTTTCCTCGCGACCTCCTCGCGGACGCGGTTTCCGTCGCCATCGAAGCGGCCGCTGCGCTCGACGCCGCGGGCTCCGACTCGCCGATCGCTACCTGGGCGGAACAAGCTGTGCTTCCGGACGAGGACCCCGCCGATTCGCAACTGTGGCTAGGGCTCGCGGTCCTGTTCCTCACCGAGAAGGGCACCCCGCGCAAGAGCTTTGATTCCCGGGTCGGCATGGCGCCCGGACCGGCAGGGAAGTTGCTCAAGGACCGGGCGCGCGCGGTGGCCGCGGCGCTGGATGGACTCGGCGAACTCGCCGGGCGTCTCGACGCGGTCCGCCGTCTGCCTGGAGCGGCGTACGACGATGACGAGTGGCGCGTGCTGAGGGCGCAGTGCGTCGTGCTCAAGCTCGCCGCCGCCGAACTCGAGATTGTCTTCTCCGAGCGCCGCGCCGCGGATTACACGCGGTTCGCGCACGCGGCCCGGCTGGCGCTCGGCACGGACGAGGCGCCGACCGACACGGCGCTCGCGCTCGACGCGTCGCTGCAGCACGTGCTGGTGGACGAGTTCCAGGATACCTCGGCGGCGCAGGTCGAACTCCTCGAAAGCCTGACCGCGGGCTGGCAGCGCGGCGACGGGCGCACGCTGTTCCTCGTCGGCGACCCGATGCAGTCGATCTACCGCTTCCGCAACGCCGAGGTCGGACTGTTCCTGAACGTCCGCGACCGCGGCCTGCGCGGCGGCGCCATCCATTTGACGCCGCTGACGCTGGCCGTGAATTTCCGCTCGACGCGCCCGCTCATCGACTGGGTGAACCAGGCATTCAGGCAGGTGCTTCCGGCGCAGGACGACGAGGTGACAGGGGCGGTGAAGTACTCGCCGAGCACGCATGCCGAGAATGCGGGCGGTCAGGGCGGGGCTCACGTGCACGCGCTCTTCCGGCGCAGCCGCAGGTACGAGGCGACGCTGGTGGCGGACGTCGTCCAGCAGCGGCTGGCGGAAACCGAGTCGGGCCGCGTAGCCATCCTCGTGCAGAGCCGCGCCCACCTCCTCGACATCGTCGGCGAGCTCGCGTGCCGGGGCATCCGATACCAGGCCACGGACATCGATCCGCTCGCCGAGCGGTCGATCGTCCTCGACCTGCTGGCGCTGACGCGCGCGATTTCCCACCCGGCCGACCGGCCCGCGTGGCTCGCCGCGCTGCGCGCGCCTTGGTGCGGATTGACGCTCGGCGAACTGCACGCGCTTTGTGGCGACGCTCTCGACGCGACGCTGCCGGAGATCCTTCGCGATCCGGCCCGCCACGGGCGGCTGGATGCGCCGGCACGCATCCGGCTGGCTCGCGCGTGGTCCGTGCTCGAGCGAGCGCCTGAGGAGGCGCGAAGATTCGGCCTGCGCGACGCAGTGGAGCGCGCCTGGCTCGGGCTCGGCGGACCCGCGACGGCGGACACCGAGCGTGCACTCGACGAGGCGCAGGCGTACCTCGACGAGCTCGCGGAACTCGAGCGCCGGGCCGCCGGCCCCGTGGACCTGGCGCAACTCGCCGAAGCGCTCGAGGAGCTCTACGCTCCCTCGCGACCCAGCAGGGACGTGCGCGTGGAACTCCTGACTATCCACAAGGCCAAGGGACTGCAGTTCGACACCGTGATCGTCCCGGGACTCGACCGAAGGCCACGCTCAAATGCGAAGCGGCTCCTGCAGTGGACCGTGCTGCGCAAGGACCGGCGCGCCGAAGTCGTCATCGCCCCGGTCGCGGCCACGGGCGAAGAGCCCAATCCGCTGTACGCGTGGCTCGAACGCATCGAGGCCGCCAAGCTCGAGCAGGAAAAACGCCGGCTGCTTTACGTAGCCGCGACGCGCGCCGAGCGCTGCCTGCATCTCTTCGGCGCGTGCAAGCTGACCGAGGAGGAGGACGGGACGACCGCGATCGTGCGCCCGGGGTCATCGGTCGCGCTCGGACTGTTGTGGCCCGCAATGGAGCAGCATTTTGCGGCCCGGCTGAGCGAGAGCGGCAGCGTGGAGGGTGAGGTCGCCCCGGCGATCCCGCGCGACCCGCCGCTACGCCGCCTGCCGCCCGATTGGCGGCCGCCCGCGATCGAGGCGCCGCGACTGGCGACGCCCGGCGCGTTGCCCGTGGCAGCGCCGACGATCGTCGAGTTCGACTGGGCGACGGAGACCGCTCGGCACGTCGGGACGGTCGTGCATGGCGAGCTGCAGCGACTCGCGCGCGAGGGTGTCACGGCAATGCGTGAGGAGACGGCAACCCGGCGGCGGTACCACGACGAACTCGCGGAACTCGGCGTGCCGGCCGAGCGGCGGGCCGCCGCCGTCGAGCGCGTGCTGGAGGCCGTGCACAGGACGCTGCAGGACGCGCGCGGGTGCTGGCTGCTCGACGTCCATCACGCCTCGGCGGCGAACGAGCTCGCGCTCACCGGCCGCCTCGGCGGCGAGGTGGTGAGCATCGTCATCGACCGGACGTTCGTCGACGCCGAAGGCACGCGCTGGATCGTGGATTACAAGACGAGCAGCCACGAGGGTGCGGATCTCGAGGGATTCCTCGACAGCGAACAGGAACGCTACCGGCCGCAGCTCGAGCGCTACGCCGCGATCATGCGCCGCCTGGGTCCGGAGCCCGTCCGGCTCGGCCTGTACTTCCCGCTGCTGTCCGCGTGGCGGTGTTGGCCCGCCTAGAGCGTTCCGCTCACACTGAACGGCCTGCGTCCCTTGGCATCGGCCGGGCCGAGGATTTCGAGCGAACGCCGCAGGGCCGGGGGCGTGTCGCCGCGGGGGGCGAGGGTGCCTTCGAGCAGAAAATTCCGGTCCGGCGTGAGGGTGAGGCGCGCATCGACCGCGAAAGGACCTTCCTTGGCCGCCACCCTCGCGGTGATGCCCGGGCTGCCGCCCGGCGGGGCCTGAGGATCCGGCAGGGTCGCGTGATAACTGCCGATCGAGGCATTGCGCGGCGGCGGGGCAACCAGATCGTCCATGTCGATGGTCCCTTGCACCGCAGTCGGCCAGCCTTTCTCGATGCGCAGGTCCGGCAGAGCGGCCCGCACGCGACCGCGCCAGCCTTTCGGCAGTCCGAGCGGCAGCGTGTTCAGCGCCTCGAGCGGGAGGTCGACCTGCGTGCCCCGCAGGTCCAGGTTCCCCGACAGCGCAGCCGTCACGTCAGTGCGAACGGAGCCGTCGGGACGGGTGAGTTGCACGTGAGCACCGAGGCGGCCTCGCAGCAACGCAAGCGGTGCGATGCTCCATCGCAGATCGCCGAGTGTTGCGCCCTGCCATGCAAGCCCCGTCGCCGTGCCCGACCAGATCGATCCCGCGTAGGAGACGGCCGTGACACCGCGACGCTGCAGGCGTCCATCGACGAGACTCGCTGGCAGGGTCGCGACCGAGAATACGACGAGGGCCAACAGGCCGAGCGCCAGCAACCGCCAGTGTTTCTTCGTGAACCGGGGCGCGTCCTGCGCCGCGCGGTCACGGCGCGGCGGGCGCGCCATGCGAGAGCGTCAGGCTGGCGTTGACCAGTCCCGGGGCCGATCCGGCATCGATGGTGGCAGCCTGCACCGAGACGCCGTACTGCTGCTGCAGGCTGGCGAGCCAGGCCACCAGCACGTCGAACGGCGCGCCTTCGAGCCGGAGGCGCAGGCCGCGCTCGCCATCCGGGCTCTGGTCCCGCACCGAGTTGCCCAGTCCGGCATCCCGGCCCGTGCGATCCACCAGCACGACGAGCGACTCGTTCGAGGACGCCGCGCCGCCCGAGGCGCGCGCTGCCATGACCTGCGGCGCGACCTGCTGCATCCACGCGAGGTCCGCCGCCTTCTTTTCGACGCGCGCGGTACCCCGTGCATTCATTCCCGCGAGCGGCATCACGACGGCGAAATAGAGCGCGGCGATCCCGACGAGCGCAGCCGCGAGATAGACCAGGTTGCGCTCCCGCGGGGCAAGGTTGTCTAGCCAGGCGCGGAGGTTCATGCCTTGCCCAGCCTCACCTGCAGGCGACCCTCGACGGCCTGCCCCCGTGGAGTCGCGGACTGAAGTTCGGCGCTGACCCCGTCGCGTGACACCGCCTGCTTGATCGCGTCGATCGCCTCGACCGACGGCGCGGTCAGGCGCAGGTCGAGCACGTTGCCGCGGTAACTGAGCGCCTCGATGCGCGCCTGCGGCGACTGCGTCATCGCCTGGGCGAGCAAAGACATGACCGGCAGCAGCGCGCCTTCCCCGGCGCCGCGATTGCCGAGCACTCCCTGCAGCTGTGCCCTCGGGTCGACGACCTTCTGGCCCGGCATCGCCGCGGCGAATACCTGCGCGATCTGCGCGTCGAGTTTCTTCTCGGCCTGCCGCAGGTGCCAGATGGACAGTCCCTGGCCCGCGAGGAACACGAGCGCAATCGCTGCAGCCAGCGCAGCCGGCAGCCGCCACTGCCTGAACCGCGCGGACAACGACGACCGCGCGGCATACGGGCCCTGCAGCAGGTTGACGCCTGCGCCGCCGACAACCTGCGCGGCAAGCAGCGGCAGCGCGCCGTCCGGAAGCAGTTTCACCTGCAGCGTCGCGGTGCGCGTCCGGAGCCCCTCGATCGTGTCGCGTTGCTGCTCGTAGTCGGCCGGGCTTGCAAAGAACGTGACGTGCTCCGGCTGCGCCGGCGCTTCGTCCGGACCGGACACCTCGGGCTTCGGTTCACCAAGCGCCAGGTCGAGCGCCGCAGCAAGCGGATTCGCATCGAGCGCGTACGGCACGCTGTTCGCGCGACGCACGTAAAGCAGGCCCTCGTCGAGCAGCAGCGTGCAGCCGTTGGGGGACAGCGGGACCGCCGCGGCGTCGGAATAGGCCGCGTCCGGATGAATTCCTGCAGCCTCGTACGCATCGTGCCAGCGATCGATCAGGCTGCGCGACACGACCGCGACGGGAGTGCCGACCGCGCCGGCGCTCTTCGTGCCGACGGCGAAATGCAGCGCCTCGACGTCGGAGGCGAGTTGCTCCTCGAGCGCGAAGGGAACGGCCTGGGCGAGCCTGGCCCCGCCGCGCAACGGCAGCTCGGGCTCCGCGAGTACGACTTCGCTCGCCGGCAGCAGCAGCAAGACGGAGCGGCCTTCGACGAGGTTCAGGGCGTCGGCGAGGGGGCCCGTCTGGACAGGCCCCGACCGCGCACCGTTGCCGTCCACGATCAGCCATGACGCTGGCGCATCCTCGGCGGCGCGCAGCCGTATCACCAGCGTCTCAGACATCGGACCTCGGGGCGATCATTCGGTACCGAAACTGCGCAGGTACGGCCTCACCGAACCGGTGCCCCCGCGCGCGAGCAGACTGTACAGGGTGAAATCGGTGGTGCCAATAGTGACCCATACGGTTGCGCCGAAGAACTTGCTCGATTCCGTGAGCGAGTTCTGCAGTTTGCTGAAGTTCGCCTCGCCCAGCGAGCCTCGCAGGTCCTGGAGCGTCGGGAAGCAGCCTTCCTTGCGGCGGTTCGCGAGGTCCTGCGGGTTGAGGCCGAACTCGTGCGTGTTCTCGCTCAATGAGTCGAGCACGATGCCCGACGCCGTGCACACGTTGAGCGGCGTGCCGACCGGGAGCGCCGTGATGTAGGGCTTGAGTTTCGCGTAGCGCGCGGCGCCGAAACCCGGGAGTGCCATGATCTCGCTGGCGCGAGTGATCGGCATGTTGGCCGCGAGGTACGGCGGGTTCTGCCCGGTGTACACGCTGTCCTCGGCGCCGTCGGGAAACCCGGGCTGCGCGTCCTGGTCGATCCAGTCGGCCATCACCGTCGCCCACGTCGGCTCGATCTCGAGAAACGCGAGGATGCGCTCGAACTGCTTGACGGCGTCGAGGTTCGTCGTGCCGTCCGGGAACACCAGGTTGTTCAGGTTGAAGCGGCCCTGCAGGTCCTCGAGTCGCCCGGCGACGGTGCCGCCTTCGATCGGTAGCGGCGGCAGCGGCTGCGCCCATTTCTCAGCCAGGTGATCGGTCTGCGACTCCTGTGCGTCCTTCTGCAGGAAATCCGCCGCCCAGGCTTCCGCGCCGAGCGCGATCTCGAAACCCTGGTCGAGCGCGAACAGCGTCGCGCTGCGGCGCTGGTCGAGGAAGCCGCGGAAGCTCACGTTCACGGCGAGGATCGTCGCGAGCGCCACCATCAGCACGGCCGTGATCAGCGCGACACCGCGCTGGGCCCGGCGCGACAGGCGTCGGCCGCGCGGCATCATCCCGGGACCTCGATGACGCGGCGGATCGGGCCCCAATCCTCGAGGTCGATGTTCACCTCGATCGCCGCCGGCCGCGCGCGTGGGTCCGGCGAGCCCTGGGCGCCCTGGCTCGTGTCGGGCCAGTTCTCCACCCAGTTGCGGCTCGCGTCCATGAAACGGAAGGTCACGCTGCGCACGCCCGTGAGGAGCTTGCGTCGCGTCGGTTCGGTCGCGATCGTACGATCGAGCATCGGCCAGTAGTCGCGCCACAGGCCATCCTGGTCGATCCGGTATCCCACGCGCTGCAGGGTCGGGCGGGCGACGCCAGCCGTATTGCTCCAGCCGGCCCGGGTGAACTGCAGCCCGTACTCCAGGGAACCGGCTGCGAGCACGGCGGGGACCTGTCCCTCGCCGAGCGGCTCGCGGATGGGGCGCGGCTCGATCTGCTCGAGGTCCTGCGTCATGGTCTGCACGGCACGCTGCACCTCGCGCGTCCGCTCGAGGCGCTTGTCGGCGTACTCACTCTGCTTCTGCAGTTCCGTATAGCCGCTGAGCGCGAGCGTGCCCACGACGGCGAAGATCGCGATCGCCACGAGCAGCTCGAGCAGCGTGAAGCCGCGGCTGGAGCGGAGTCGCGTCCACTCGTTCATTGCTCGTCGTCCGTCGGCAACTTGTTGGGAGGCGGCGTCGGGCTCGGCGTCACGGGAGAAGTCGGCTGACCGTCGCCGGTGCCCGTTCCACTTCCCGTACCTTTGCCCTTGCCCTTGCCCGTATCCGTGGACTCACCATCCGTCTGCCCCGTGCCACCGGTCTGCGTGCCGCTCCAGTCGAGCACGCCGCCTCCAGCGGCGCCGACAGCCGTGCCGTAGAAGCCGGTGACGGTGGCGAGCGCGGTGGATTCCGGTGCATCGGGGCTTTGAATATCCCAAATTTTTAAGGCCTCT
>JBBIVG010000015.1:21496-23021 GCA_037439865.1 Nevskiaceae bacterium | reverse complement strand
GCGCGGTCTCCGCTCACCGGGTTGGCGCTGAAGGCGACCCCCGCGGCCTCCGCGGAGCCGGCGCCTGCCGTGACGACCGACCCGGTCCCCGCCACGCCGGACAGGATCCATGAGCCAGAGCCCAGGTGAGCCGGAGAAGCTCGCCGAAGGCACGCTGATCTCGCACCTTCTCGAGCTGCGCGAGCGGCTCCTGCACGCCACGATCGCGGTGATCATCGCGTTCGTGCCGCTCGCGTGGTACTCGAACCAGCTCTTCACGCTGGTGGCGAAGCCGCTGATCGACAAGCTGCCGGAGGGAACGTCGCTCATTGCGACGAACGTCGCCGCGCCGTTCATGGCGCCGTTGAAGCTCTCGCTGATCGCGGCCGTGTTCGTCGCGATGCCGTACATCCTCTACCAGGCCTGGGCCTTCGTCGCCCCGGGCCTCTATCGACACGAGCGCCGCTTCGCGCTGCCGCTGTTCATGTCGAGCGTGATCCTGTTCTACGTCGGCGTCGCGTTCGCGTACTTCGTCGTGTTCCCGCTCATGTTCACGTTCCTCGCCTCCACGACACCCGTGGGCGTGAAGATGATGACGGACATGTCGAGTTACCTCGACTTCGTGCTGCTGCTGTTCTTCGCGTTCGGCGTGGCGTTCGAGGTGCCGGTCGCCGTCGTGCTGCTCGCGGCCACGGGCCTCGTGAAAGTCGAGACGCTGAAGCGGCAGCGTGGCTACGTCCTGATCGGCATCTTCGTGATCGCCGCGATCCTCACGCCGCCCGATGCGATTTCGCAGTGCTTCATGGCCGTTCCCATGTACGCGCTGTACGAGGTCGGCATCGTGTTTGCCCAGTACCTCATCCGCCAGCGCGCCGCGGACAAGGCGCAGCACGAGGCCGCGCAATCCAGTGAGTAGCGCCGGGGCCGGATTTTTCGGGCATCCGCGCGCCCTCGCCACGCTCTTCTTCACGGAGATGTGGGAGCGCTTCACCTTCTACGGGATGCGCGCGCTGCTCGTGCTGTTCCTGGTGGATGCGGTCGCGACTGGCGGATACGGCTTCGACGACAGGACGGCGACTGCGGTCTACGGTCTCTACACGGCCGCCGTCTTCATGGCGGCGCTGCCCGGCGGCTGGATCGCGGATCGCCTCATTGGCGCGCAGCGCGCCGTGCTGGCCGGCGGCACGCTGATGACCCTCGGGAACCTGATGCTGTCGATCCCCGGCCCTCCGCCGCTCTTCTTCGGCGGCCTCGCGGTGATCATCCTCGGCGTCGGCCTGCTCAAGCCCAACATCTCGACGCTCGTGGCCGACCTCTACCCGGAGGGCGGTGGCCGGCGCGACGCGGGATTCACGATCTTCTACATGGGCATCAACCTCGGCGCGTTCATCGGGCCGTTGATCGCCGGGTGGCTCGCCCAGCATTACGGGTGGCGCATCGGGTTTCTCGCCGCGGCGGTCGGCATGCCGCTCGGCCTGCTGCAGTTCTGGCTGTCGCGCGGATTGCTGGGCGGTGCCGGTGCCGTGCCGCATCGCGCGGACGGTGG